>JBBJME010000032.1:0-39876 GCA_037719765.1 Planctomycetaceae bacterium | reverse complement strand
TCTGTCTGGACCTTGCCGGAAATCTGCAATGGTTTCGCGGCTTCGGCAGCGAGTTCCCGAATGCCAGCAACAGCCTTGGCATGTCGTCATCTCCTGTGGTGATCGGTCATGCGGTCGTGGTACAGGTCGAGAGCGATGCAGAATCGTTTGCCTGCGGAGTGGACGTCGAATCAGGAACCACGATCTGGCAGATCGATCGTCCGCGCGCGGCCAACTGGACATCACCCTCGATCCTGCCTGCGACTGATCAGCAGCCGGCATTGGTGCTGCTGCAGTCATCCGAAGGACTGGCGGCGGTCGATCCGGTATCCGGTACGATCGTCTGGAATTTCGATAAGGGAGCCTCCACGATTCCGTCGGCAACTGTCGACTCTGGTTCCATCGTGATTCCGTCGAATGGTCTCACGGCGATTCGACCGGCCAAAGACAATACCTTTGAACAGCTCTGGAATTCATCGAGCATCAGTCCCGGAACGTCAAGTCCCGTCGTTGTGGACGGCTGGGCCTTCGCCCTGAACAGCGCCGGAGTTCTTTCGGCAGGCGACACAAAGACGGGCGAACGTCTGTGGCAACTGCGGCTTCGGGGCTCTTTCAGCAGCACGCCGATCGCGGCCAACGGGTATCTTTATCTGTTCAACGAGGACGGAAATGCGTTTGTCGTGAAACCGGAAAAAGACAAAGGCATCATTGTGTCAGAACTGGATCTGGCGGAGAAAATTCTGTGCAGTCCTGGAGCAGCCAACGGGGCTTTGTACGTTCGCAGTGATGAACATCTTTTCAAAATTGCGGAACGGCAGTAGCGCCGACTGGCAACAGAATACCACATGTCGGCACCGTATCACTATTCGCCCGCTTTGTCGTCTGACCGTACCGTTTCGGATCCCCGTGCGGCCTATCAGGCGCGACTTGACGAAATCGCCGTGCGCGAGAAGAAGCTGACACGGCGTGATCTGCGCTATGTACGCCTGCGCGTCGGCATCTTTGTGCTTGCCGTCGGGATGGTCATATTGCGTCTGGGTGATCCGGAATTTATTTCATGGTGGTGGATCCTTATTCCGGCCGTGCTGTTTTGCGGGCTGTTGCCTTTTCATCAGGCGTGTCTCAGAAGGCTCAAACACGCCAGGGCGGTGGGCGCATTTCATGCCAGCCGCTTGCGGAGACTGGACCGCGAATTCGGTTCCGACATTTCCAACGGTGCAGAATTCAGCAATGATCTGCATGCATGGACACAGGATCTGGATGTCTTCGGCCCCGGTTCGCTGTTTCAATTGCTCAACGAATGCCGCACGCAGCCCGGACGTCGCAAGCTGGCGGAATGGCTGCAGACCGTTTGCGATGGCGACACCATCCGCCTGCGTCAGGCCCGCGCTCAGGGATTGAAGAACGAACTGCTTCTCCGGGAATCGCTGGCCTGCATTCCCGACTCACCCCAGTGGGCCAGCGCAGAACGATTGCTGATGGAATGGGTTCAGAAATCCGCGCGCCCCATACCGTGGTGGATCGTGGCGTGGTCGCTGCTCATCGGCTTGATTGCCGTACCTGTGATCGTGCTGGTACTGACGGACGTGCTGCCGCTGAAAATGCTGCTGATGGTGATTCTGCTGCAGGCTCCGGCGATCGCACTTACGCGACGGCAGATCCGTTCTGTCGCGCAGCGCATGGACAATGTCGATTCGGCCCTGCGACAGTTTGGCGCCGTCATTGGTGTGTTTGAACGCCATTCCGTTGAAGAGTCGGCAATCAGAGATCTGCAGAATCGATTTCACTCAGAATCCGAAACCGCGTCGCAGGCCATTCGGCGACTCGGTTGGCTCACCCAATGGCTCAACAACGCCACTCGCAATCAGTTCTTCGCACCGATTGCCTGGGCCTGTGGTCTGTTTGTGTTGCTGACGTTTCTGCTGGAACGCTGGCGCCGGAAGCATGGACGCGATGTTGCCGACTGGCTGGAAACCACCGCGTGCCTCGAAGCGTCCCTCTCTGTGGCGGGTTACTCGTTTGATCATCCGGACGATTGTCTGCCAGTGATCTCGGACACGCAGCCGGAGCTGATTGCCGAAGAACTGGGGCATCCGCTGCTGAAGGAATCCGCCTGTGTGCGAAACAGTGTGTCTCTGACTTCCGAAAGACCGCTGCTGCTGATCAGTGGTTCCAACATGTCTGGCAAAAGCACGTTTCTGCGCAGCCTGGGCGCAAGTGTTGTTCTCACCCTGTGCGGTTCCGTCGTGCGTGCAAAGAGTTTTCGCACCTATCCGTTTCAGGTCGCCACGGCCATGCGGGTCAGCGATTCCCTGCAGGAAGGACGTTCGCTGTTCTTCACCGTCGTGCGTCGTCTGAAGACCGTGGTCGATCTGACCGAACAGCCACGGATCGTGTTGTTTCTGCTGGACGAAATCCTCAACGGAACAAACTCGCACGACCGTCGACGTGGTGCAGAAGCCGTCATTCGCTCTCTTGTCGCTCGTCATGCACTCGGCATTGTGACAACACACGATCTGGCGCTGACGCAGATCGCCGATTCGATGTCCGATCAGGCCGTCAACAAACACTTTGAAGACAAGATCACCGACGGTCAGATGACATTTGACTACACACTGCGGGACGGTGTCGTCGAACGCAGCAACGCCATTGCCCTCATGCGCATGCTGGGCCTGGATGTGTGATGCAGCCGGCATAAATACGTCATGTGCGACGCAGGGAGCCTAATCCCACTGAGGATCGCTTCCGCTCGCCGAGCAGAAGCGGATCGTGGCGAAGGTGGATGAGTTGATGGCATTGGGTGATCGGCTGGAGGCGCAGCAGGAGGAACGGGAGACGCGGCACGCCGGGCTCGCCCGCGCGTCGCTGGCCCGCTTTGCCGACGCGCCCACCCCGGCCAACCTCCAGCTTCTCTTCCATTCCTCCTTCATCCTTTCGTCAGTCCATCCTCACCCTCGCCGTCCAAGGCAAACTCGTCGCCCAAGACCCCAACGACGGCGATGCGCGAGAGTTGATTGATCGCGCGATGAAGAAACGCGAACAGACAATCAAATCGAAAAACCTCCGCCGAAAGCAGCTCGATGAATCCGCTGAGCTATTCAGCCGCGACGACTTCCCGGCATCGTGGTGCATCGAACGATTCGCGAATCTCGTCGATCCAGAAAACACGATCTCATACGGTGTGCTTGTTCCGGGAAATGATGTGGCGGATGGCGTCCCATTTGTGCGCGTTCAGGATCTCGCCATCAAGAATGCTGCAAAGCTGCCCAAGAAGACCATCGCCCGCGAAATTGAGGTGCCATATGCTCGGACACGATTGCACGGCGGAGAGATATTTCGACTGTCCTAAATTCTTCGTTTGTCTAACTGGACAGCGCCAGGTTTCTTGTGGGCTTGGATTGTAAGTCGTTTGTTGATGGGAGTTTACTGGTCTTGACCTGATGTCGAAAATAAGACGACCCTCCGTGTGCTAAATGTTTCACAAAGAAACCACGGAAGGTCGCCCCATGTCGTTGAAGGATATCGCAAAGCTGAGCAAATTGCTTGCTCAGTTTCTGGGTCGTTTCGCCTGTTGCTTTGTTCGTCCAGCCGGGCGAGCATTGTTACAGATTTATGTGCGTGGGCTGCTGTCGGATGTGCAGCGAAAAAATGTCGAAGCCATCGCGCTGGATCAGAACGTCGCTCCTCGCACACTGCAGCGTTTTCTCGAATCGATTGTCTGGGACGAGCAGTTGCTGCGAGATCGCTGCCAGGAAATCGTCGCCACTGAGCATCGTCACCCGGACGCCATTGGCTGCATCGACGAAACGGGAACCGCCAAAAGTGGTCGCGAAACAGCGGGCGTCAAACGCCAGTACAACGGAAATCGCGGCAAGATCGAAAACTGCGTCAACAACGTGGCTCTGGCTTATTCGGCACCGGGATTTGATTGTTTGCTGGACGCGCGTCTGTATCTGCCGGAAGAATGGGCCAACGATCCGGCACGCCGAAAAAAAAGTACATCCCTGACGATGTTGTCTTTCAAACTAAGCCACAGATTGCCTTGGATCTGATCGACCGTGCGAAGGCCAACGGAATCGAAGTTGTGGCGTGGACGGCGGACGAGGCCTATGGTCGTGACGGCGCGTTTCTGGATGGTCTGGACGAACGCGACGAAGCCTATGTCGTCGAGATTCCGCCGAACGCTGACGTCTGGATGATGAAGCCGAAAGTGCTGAAAACACAGCCAAATAATGCGACGGGCCGCCCAAAGAAGTACCCGCGGCTGCGTTCGCATGAACGGCCGCCGAGCGAAGTTCAGAACCTGGCAACGTACTCTCCTGCGTTTCGAAAACAGACGCCTCAGAAGTATCGCATCAAGGATGCTCATCGCGGGAGTGAAGTCTGGGAAATCCGCTGGGCGACGTGCTGGCGAAAGACTCACACCGACAAACTCGTCAGCAATCAATGCACGCTGATCGTGGCTCGTAATGTGCTCACCGATGAAACAAAATACTTTCTGTCGAATCGCGTGCCGGATCGCGACGGCTGGTCGCTGCGAAAGATTCTTCGCGTGGCATTTGGACGCTGGCCGGTAGAAGACTGCTTCCGTGAAACGAAAGAGGAACTTGGTCTGGATCACTTCGAATGTCGCGGCTGGCGCTGCATTCATCGCCATCTGTTCGTGACGATTCTGAGTCAGCTATTTTGTGCCCGAGTTCGTCAACAGCTTTCGCCGAGCGACGATGTCCTCAGCGGTGAGCTGCTAACAACGGAACAGGTTCGCCGCGCCGCCAACGTCGTCGTGCAATCGCTGAACTATCCGCCCCGCACCCGCGAGCAGCTGTACAGAGACGAATGCAAACACCAAACTTACCACGCTCGTCGCAATGCTCAGGCCAGCAAGTCACACCGAAAATCAAGACGCAAACGACTGGCTGAACTGGGCATCGACCCCGATAAAATCAAATCCGTTCCACCAAAAAACACGACATAAACCTCCGAACCTGGCGCTGTCCAGCTAAGTTCTTTGGTGGCAGGCGGTTATGTTTACGCCAGTGGTAGACTTTGGCGAGCTGATTTCTGAGCAGTCGTTGAGTTGTTCGATGTCTGACGATCGGGGGTGAATCGCATTCGCACTGAACTCGGATGAGCGACGCGATGTTCAGTCGGACTTGATTGAAAGTCATCGCAGGCACTTTTTTTTTCCGCAAGCCGGGTCTCGACGTTCAGGAACCAACTCGCCAGAAGCGACAGCGTTTGATGGTGCTGCCAGCCCACCCAGTTGCGAACTTCGTAGTCCGCCATTCCGGCTTCTCCTTTGCCGCGATCGAAGCATTCCTCGACACGATGAGCGGCCTTCGAGACGCGACCAAATTCAGTATGAGTGGTGCCAGCGGACGCATTGCTCATGTAGTAATCCTGCTTGGCGATTCCGTTGTCGCGATCCCGATACCGGATCACCACCAACGTCTCTTCGCTCGACTTTGCTTTGCTGCGATGACCAGTGGCAACTCGCTGAATCAGCATCTCCACCACCAGCGGCCCCTTCTCGCCGTCGCGGACATCAACGCGCTGCCATGCCTCATCCGATTGCTCCGCCGTCCACTTGTCGGCACGTACCGAACGACGTGCGGCCTGACGATCAGTCTCAGGTGCATCGGGTTGTTCAGATCCAAGATCAATGAACTTCGTATTGCATGGGACGGCGAGCAGGTAAGTTTCGCCGCGACGCTGTAATTCCCTGCGAAATTCAATCGGTCGACCGAGTTCGTCGTCTCCGGTGATCCACTGATGAGGCAGGGTTTTGCCATGCTCATCGAGCAGATCCAGACACATCTTATGACGATTGCGATATCGCTGTTTGTCCTTCGGAATGCCCGACTCCTCCATGCGGGCTTTGTCGTTTGTCCATTCCTTCGGAAGATACAGATCACCATCTACGAGTGCATGACCTTCGCTGCTTACATAGCCCATAAAAACTCCCACCTGACAGTTGTCAACTTTGCCAAGCCGACCACACCACTGACGAGCAACACCAGCCGACTGCTTGCCCGACTTTGGAAACGCCGATGGATCAAAAACCAGGACACCATCGTCCTTGCCGAGTTGAGTTGAAATCTGCTTGGCCAGCTCTTTGCGAACCGCTGAGTCACCCCATTCCGATTCTCCGATGAAGTACTGGATCGGCTTTCTGTCCATCCCAAAATGATAGGCAATCGATTCTGCATTCTTGCGTTTCAGATCCGAACACAAACCACTGACAACCTTCTCAGCATGATCCCGCTGCTGCTGTCGGACAAACAGCGCCGTAAAGGGTTTCATGAACTCACTCAGCCTCGCGAGTGCCTTGGAAAACAGATCTGGCCCCACAATACATTCCTGCTGCAGCTCACTCTTTCGAGTCTCAAACGAGCATTCCATCGCTCTGTCCTCAATTGAACACAAATCCAGAAAATATCTCTCTAACATTATGGCATGAAACACCTTATGATTCATAGAGCAAGTTGGAACAGTCGAAATATTGCTGTGTGTGGTCGGTGCCACCATTGGACGCCTCGGCGTTGCCCCAGCAACTTGGGCCGGAGCGAACATTGCTCGGGCCGTCGCGCGGATCAAACCGATCCCCTCAATACTTCGGGATTACCTCTTGCTCGTTCTCCAAGCGGAAGTGGTTCAGGCTTACTTCAGAACGACGACGCGAACACTCGCGCAGCCAACGCTCAATGTTGGAATGATTGAGCAGACGCCAATCCCACTCCCACCCCTCGCCGAACAGCGCCGAATCGTGGCGAAAGTGGACGAACTGATGGCCTTGGTGGACGAGTTGGAAACCCCGCTCGCCACCGCCCGCACCAGCGTCACCGCCCTTCTCGCCGCCGCCATCGCAGAATTGGTGTAGGGTGACTGGAGAAACGCACCCTATTTGAATTTGATATTCATCCGTGATCATTCATACTCGAAAAATCATGACTCGTCCTCCAAAATTCCAAATTGATTTGAACGAGCAGTTTCCCACGCTGCGTCATTCGCCCGTATCGATTGAACCGGTTCCAAAATTGCGATTCCGCCCCAACGGGGCTCCGACATGCCAGCCTGGGGCATCGCCCCAAGAAACCGATCAAATCAAGAACCAAAGCCCTGACAGGCAACGCCGTGAAGGATTTCTTGCAGGGAAAACACGGCACCAGTGCGGCGGCGTGGAAGTTGTGATGATAGCGATATATCAAACCCCAACGGGGTTTCACACGGTCGGCTGCGAATGCCAGGGACGATTGTGGAACCCCATTCGGGGTTCAGACACCGAACCTTGTTCGGAACCCAGGGTGCGCCGCTCCACGGCGACCCTGGGCTTTGTTATGTAACCCCGCTGGGGTTTTTAAAACAAGGTTTTGCCATCCTCATCGTTCACGAAGCCAAAAAAACACTGGGAAAAATCCTTCACGGCGTTGCCCAACGGGACACCGACATGTCAGCCTGGGGCACCGCCCCAGGAATCAATTTGTCGGTCTATGTCAATCCCGTCGTGCAGTGCATTCAAAGAAAGAACATATGATGAATGTCTTCATCCGAGTTGCAAAGAGGGACGATGTCGCTGTCATCACCGAGTTCAATTGTCGGCTGGCGCTGGAAACAGAAAACAGGATCCTGGATCGCACGACGGTGGACGCGGGTGTGCGTCGCGGTCTGGAACTCGGTGACGAAGTGCAGTACTTTGTCGCGGAAGATGAATCGGGCGTTATCGGCCAGATCATGCTGACGCGGGAATGGAGCGACTGGCGAAACGGCTGGATGATCTGGCTGCAGAGCGTTTACGTAGCGTCAGAAAAACGCGGAGCAGGAGTCTTTCGATTACTGTTTGAACGCTCTGTCGAACTGGCACGCCTGCGCTTCGATGCGGTGTGCGTACGGCTGTATGTCGAACATGAAAATGAAGCCGCGACGGAAACCTATCGCCGACTGGGATTTCGGGACAGTGGTTATCTGGTCATGGAAATGCCGCTGGAGCCGTAACAAGGTCTGAAAGCCCTTGACCCGATTCGAGCTACGTACCTTGGACATTCATGTCCGAGATGTTGGCCAGATACCGTCGCACGATCGAACGGCTGTCAAGGCACAATAACCTTCGCTTCGACAGCGTTACACGGCCATGCGACGGACATGAATGTCCATCCTACATACGATGTTACTCATGCTTCCCATGCACCGCAGTCGGTTCTGACTGCAGGGTTGTCATATATTCGACAAGATCCCGGATCTCCGCACGAGTCAGATTCTTTGCAATGTCCTGTGGCATCCCGGACTGCCCGTTGGCTCGCTCATCAATCTCATCTTTCGCCACGGAAATCAGGGCACCGGTCGGCGTCATGAGCTGCACAACGGTATCGTCTTCACTCCTGAGGATGCCTGAATGGATCCTGCCTTCCATCGTCACGATGATCACTGTCTCGAAGCCCTTTGCGATTTTTGCACTGGGATCGACCATGGCTTCCAGCAGATAGCTGCGATCTTTTTCTTTGCCGATTTTTGACAGATCAGGGCCGACCTCGCCGCCGCTGCCGACAACCTTGTGGCATCTTCGACACGCCGCCGCACTGCGACCAAAGAACAGTGTTTTTCCGCGTTCGACGTCGCCACCTTCAAGACATTCATTCCACAAACCCAGCAGTGTCCCGGTTTCCTGCTGGCGCACACGAAACGCAGCAACAGCCGCTTTGAGTTTTTCTGAACCGCGTATTTCCGCTGCCGTGATCAGATCCAATACCGCTCCGGCCGAAAACTGTTGTGACTTCAATCGATCAAAGGCGTTCAGCAGAGCTGCCTGGGACTCTTCAGTCCGGATCGGACCCAGCAAGCGCAATGCCGTCTGCCGGGCTTCCAGACTGCCGGTATCGAGCAACTTCCTCAGTCGAGGCACCGCGTTCTGCGGTTCACGCTGAGTCACAATTTCGACCGCTGCGAGGCGCACAGATTCCGATGGATCCTTGAGTCCGGACTGCAGCACCGCTGGAACATCCGGAGACAGCTTCGACAACGCACGAAAGGTGGCCGTCCGCTGTGCGTCATCAAGACTGGTGTCATGCATGATGGCCTGCAACGCCGGGATCATCTCAGTAATGCCAAGTTCTGTGGCGATATCCACAGCCTTTTGACGCAGCTCCGCCGATCCTGCCAGCATCCCCGGAAGATGAGGACTGACAGCGCGCTCCAGTCCCTGCACTTCGCGCGAGTGCAATGGGCCAGCGGCCAGTGACAGTGTCAAGATTCTGCGGCTTATTCCACGTTGCCAGCAATTGTGAAGCTGCCGCTCTCACGGTCGCCGAATAACCTGCGTCGGCTGCGATGTGTGCCACTGCGGAGGCATCATCGGCAAGCCCGCGACGATAGCCGGCATTCATGCTGCGTCGCAAGGTATTGTCATCGAGGCCGGGCGTCCCCAGCAAATCGGCCAGGGCCGACTGCGCGGCTTCGATTGGTTCATCGTTGATCGCTCGCGCGGCTTCTGCGACCAGCGACGAATCACCGTCTTTCAGAAACTGAGCGATGGCGGCATCGCCTTGACGTCGCATCGCAAGCAGGACACCCAGTCGTCCCGGCGTGCCCGCGTAATTGGCCAGATCATCCAGCAATCCCGGATGTCGCTCCGCCAGTTTCACTAACCCCATGGACGCCTGGTGACGAACCACCGGATCCAGGTTGTTGTTGCGATCCAGCAAAGTCAGCAGGGACATGGCGTCGTCCGCAGCGCCGAGAGTTCCCACGGCCGTCGCCGCAAATCCCGCCAAGCGCAAATCGTCGCGCTTGGTGAAATCCTTACACAAGGATGCCAGATTCGTTCTCAGCTCGCCATCCACTGCAGCGAAACCGTGGCGTGACACCAGATCGGTCATCACCTTAATCGCCTGTGTCTGCAATTCCGTCGAAAATCCACTCGAGGGATCCAACAGCATCTCGAGGATCAAATTGTTGACGGCATTCGCATTCTCTGCCGACGCCAGTCCGGCCTGCCAGCAGCCCCACAGTCCATGCTGCCGCGAAACGTCAAGGCCCGCAGTGCGGACAATCGTCATCAACTCATCCAGTTTATTGCGTCGGACGAGTTCAAACTGCGCCTGCTGGCGGACGCGACGATCAGCGTGCGTGAATAATCTCACCAGATCCGCCACGTTGGATTTTGCAATTCCTCCGCCGAGCAAGGCAACCGAACCTGCCGCTTTGGCGTTCGCGGAATCCACCTCATGGGCAAAGCGATACAGACGGCCTTTGCCTTCTCCGTTCCAGCCGTTGACCCAGTCGCTGACGACCATGCTGCCGTCCGGTGCGAAATCCACATCCGTTGCCAGAATCGACCAGATGAACTGATGTGAATCAGCCAGTTCAAAGGTTGCACCCCTGGGCGTATTCGTAAAGCTGCGAATGCCGCTGTTGCCGGCCGTGCCGCGAAAATCGGCCATGAAGAAGTGACCCTGATATTTATCCGGCAGGCCGACTCCCGGATAAAATGTGAGCCCCGATGGACCATCGGCCAGATTCGCAATCGGCGGCAACGTCGCCGCCGGCTGAACGGCGGACGTTTCGTCGTCGCTTCGGTAGGGATACCAGATGCGTTCGCGATTCCACGGACCACGATCGTCCAGATACTGATAGTACATCCGCCAGCCGGTATCGCCATCCTGCACAACATACACCCAGCGTGCCTGGTCGCCACTGTCGGAATTGTTGTCGCCAGTGAAGAGATTGCCATGGTCATCAAACGCCAGTTCCTGCGGATTGCGAAGGCCGTACGCAAAAACTTCCAGATGCGAACCGTCTGCATCGCAGCGAAACACCGCACCGGTATCGACGCGTTTCAGCCGCGTGCCTTCTTTCGTAATGACATTAAAGCCACGGTCTCCGATGCTGAAATAGATCCTGCCGTCGGGGCCAACGACCAGACCATGCATATCGTGACCGCGAAAGGCGACGCGCACACCATATCCGTGATGCAGCAACTGCGGATCTTCCGAAACTCCGTCGCCGTCTGCGTCGGCAAAGCTCCAGAGATTCGGAATGCAGGTGTAGTAGATGCGTCCGTTGTGTTCCAGAACTCCTGCGCCGGTTCCTTCGATGATATCATGGAAGCCATCGGCGAAGACCGTATCGCGGTCATACGTGCCGTCGCCGTTCGTGTCCTGCAGCATTCTCAGACGGTCGTGTTCCTTCGCCCACTTCTGCACATCATCGCCCATGTACCTGTGAAACATGGCCGCGCGTTCTTCCACGGATTCCAGTTGCAGGTCGTTTTCCAGCCAGTTCATGTGGTTCCGGTTGTCTTCGACTCCCGATTCCTGGCGAAACGTTTCACACACGATCAGTCTCCCGTCGTTCGTGATCGTGAACGACACGGGATTGGCGACCATCGGCTCAGCGGCCACCAACGAACCTTTGACGCCCTCCGGCAGCACAAACCCTTTCAATGCCAGTTCAGCATCCTTCGATGCAGCGGCAATGTTCGGCTGGTACTCGTCCTGAGCGCATGCAGCTGCACTGGCCACAACAATGAAGAACGCGACAGATCGGAAACTGAGAGGCGTAATCATCAATGAGGTCTCACGTGGAAATCAGGAGGCACTCTTCAACGGCATCGAGGATGTAGCGGTTTTCTTCATTAGTGTCGCGAACGCTGCAAATGCAATGACCAGTGCCAGTTGCACGGCCATGAATCCGACCATTGCCAGCAGACGACCTTCCGTAAAACCATACGAGTGCAATCCGGCTTTCAATTCATTCACGCCGAACCAGGACCACGCAGTGACGACATTGCCGACGACAGCCAGCACGGCCGTTCCGTAGTCTCGCACGAGTTTGCCCCAGCGGGCATGCAGAATAATGGCATTCCATAGTACGATCATCATTGCACCGTTTTCCTTCGGATCCCAGCCCCAGAAACGGCCCCAGGAATCATCGGCCCACAGGCCGCCCAGCACCGTACCGACCAGACTGAAGAAAATGGCGAAACAAACGACGCCGTATACCATTTTACCGAACAGCTTGAACTCATCGGTCGGTTTGTCAGTGGCCTTGATTCCGGCCGCGCGGGGATTCAGTGCGGCCATGACGCAATAAGCGATTCCCATGCAGCCGCCGACCAGCGTGGCGACATATCCCAGCGTAATGCACACGACATGCGTCGCCAGCCAGAACGTGGTATCGAGCACCGCCTGCATCACACCCAGCGTGTCGCCTTCATCACGCGCGAGATAATGAGCGATCACCAAAGTTGACGCGCCGACGGTTGCGCCAATGAGATTGCCGATTCCGCGTTTCAGCAGCAGTTCGATAAAGAAGCTGCCAAGGACGACACCCCAGCCAATAAAGATGGCCGACGAATAGAGGTTTGTGACGGGTGGTCGCCCGGAAATCCACATGCGCAAAATCAACGCCGCCGTGTGCAGCAGGAATGCCAGCACCAGCAGGAACAACGAAGTGTTTCGCAATACCGTGCCGAAGCAGAGCCAGCCCACGAACGAAAGTACGATAATCGGCAGGTAGATACTAATCGCCAGATAAAATGGTTCGACAAAGTTAAACCATGCCTCCAGTTTCACTACACTTGTACTCATGTGCGGAACCGGGTGGGCCTTCAGAATCTCGCCGTAGTTCTGGATGCCCGTATTGAAAGCGGCGAGATCGCCCTGTTCCCATCCTGTCAGGATATTCTTCATCGCCAGAGCATTCGCGTTGAACGTGTCAACGTTCTCGCCGCCCGGCATCAGATGCCCGACGCGAGCCTGCAGATCGTCCCAGACAAGCTGAATGAGTTCTTCATTCATCGCGATCGACAGAACTTTGGGATCATCCTCGCTGAGTTTCTGCAGGCGTGTCCGGATCTGGAGCAGCCGCTTATCATCCGGAGTGCGTTCCTGAATTGTCGAAAAGACATCGAACATTTCGGCTGAAATCCGAGCCGCCGCAATCTCGCGCATTTTTTCATCAGGTACAGATGCAGCAATCTCTTCCGGTGTCTGTTTGGGATCAGATGCGGCGATGACTTTCAGAATCTCCCGCAGAAACTCATCCGGGACACGCGCCGCAGCAGCTTCCGCCTGGCGCTGCACGTCAACGGTGGCTGCGACCTCAGCCGTTGCCGGGTCTGCACCGTGAGCCGCGCCGTCCTTCAGAATGCGATAACTTCCCGTGATGGATTGAGTGACGAGTTCGGCTGGCAGCTTTTCGTTGACGTATTTCTTGAAATCGTCGAGCGTGACGATGCCGTTTTCCGTCATGCGATCATTCAACTGACGCACCGCATTCGCCGCGATCATAGTTTCCCAGGACCGAGTCTCGTTCGTCGATCCGGTCGGTACGGGACTGACCGGCGCCGTGTTGCCCAGCAGTCGGAGCACACGCCACGAATCCACATACGCACCAAGCAACCCGTCGGATTCCCGCAGGATAAAGACCTGTGAAATCTGATCCACGCGCCCCATCGTTTCAAACAGTGCGCCAACACGGCGCTCGATTGGAGTCAGAGTGCTTTCCTGGTTGTTCTCCTGTTTCTTGCGGCTGGCCTGCAGGATCGGCTCCATCGCCTTAAAATTCTTTTGAATTTCAACGAGCGAATACGTCAGCCCTCCACGTTTTTCCAGAGCCAGCAGGGACAACAAATTGTCATCTTCAATCTTATAAATCCGGTGTCGCGCTGCAACAGCGGGACGCGTCATCACGTCCAGCAACCACTGCACGGCTGGCATTTTGCGAACCATGACCGGTCGCATCCGAGCTTCAATGGCCTCTTCTCCGGATGCTGTCAGCTCGCCAATTTTTTCGATCCATTCGGTATAGCTGCCATTGAAGTCCTTGAGCTTGCTCAGATCGACCGTGGGCCATCCTTTGGCGATGGCCTGCAGGATCTTTTCGCGGTGTTCCGGGGAACTCAGTTCTGCAGCATCCATCTCGCCTTCGAATGTGGACTTGTGCGACGCGGCCAGCAGTTGCACGCGAGCCATCGAATCGATCGGTTGTGGTCGTCCGCTCCAGGCAACCGGCAACTGCGCGAAGCCGTAGAGATTCATCGTATTCGGGACCACTTTGGGCGGCATTGCCTTCTTGCCCAGCCACAGCGCAAACACGAGCATCACAACGAGAGGAATACCGATCCGCACGATGAACGGCGCCGATGCTGCAGCGGGTTTCGATGCGACAACCGGCAAAGAATCCACTTCGGATCTTGCCGGACCAAAGCCCGGTCGTACGTCGGAGAAAGTCGCGTTCGACGATGCGGTGATCAGTTCCGGACCACGCGCTGTCCGATCCAGAAACCGGAACAGGGTCTGACCAAACTGGGCAAACATGCCGAACATCGCAATCATGCAGGCGATATAGGGCAGCATCCAGCCCTGATTGTTAACGACAGACAGTGTGGTCATTTCCTTGCCAGCACCCAGATCCTGATGAGCCGTCTGATAAAATGTCTCACCCTTGAATCGCAGCGGATTATTCATCCAGACAGAAAACTTTTCGACCTCTTCGCTGCCCGGTTCTGTGATTTCAATCACAGAGCGGTAGTCACGCGGAGTCGATGTGCCGATGTAATTGGTTCGGCTCACATCGATCAGCTTGACAGAATACGGTTGATAGCTTCGCTGAAACCTGAGATAGAACTGATAATCCTTTCCATCGACCGTCGCTGTTTCTGCCAGAGGCACGCCACGAAGTTCGCTCGCGTTCTGCGACACCAGCATGGACTGCAGGACTTTTTTCGAACCTTTCGCAAGCAGATCCACGTAGACCGTGCTGGCGTCGCTGCTCTCCTCCATACCCGTGACGGCAGGCAATTGCTTCGCCACGGAAAACTTACCCAGGCCGGTTGGCAACCGCATTTCATCGTCGGGCAGCACAGCCCGCTGTGTGCTGTTGCGATAAAATCGCCGCACAGCAATGTCGAATGGCAACTGGGGCAGTTCGATCACCTGCCCAGGGACAATCGGTCCACCGGCTCGATCACTCTGTTCCGAGTCGTCTCCTGCGGGCGACGCATACGATGCGGCATTTTCCAGACGAGATTCCGCAACCGCCACAACCTCGTCTTTCCTGTCAGGCTTCTGCGAAATGATGGCCAGTTCGCGGACGCGAATATCCCGCACAAACGAAGATGTTTCGCCTTCGACCAGCGACAGCATGTTTTCCTTTGCCTGAATTCCAACCTGCAGCTCACTGATCATCAGCAGCGCGACGCCAAAGTGGAGCACCGCGATCCCGCCGCGCTTGCCGAACAGCAGATTTGACCCCAGCAGCAGGACCAGGGCGCATGCGCCACCTTTCAACAACTGCCACAGGATTCTCATGTTGGACAGATTGAGTCGCGCATCCTCGCCGCCGATCAAAAAGGCGATGGCGACGGTCAGCAGCAGCACACCGATTCCCCCCAGAAACCAGCGGGACAGCCCCATGGACGCCGACATCACTGCCGACGCCACAGCCGAAATGCCTGCCACAGCCAGTCCACCCAGCATGAGCAGCCAGATGCTTTCTTTGGACAGAAGCGTATTCTCACCGAATTCGACGCCCATCTGCATATTGCCGGTCACGACAACTGCATACGTCAACAGCATCCCGAGCACGACCAGCACGATTCCTGCCGTAAGCTTGAGCCCGCGAGCCCGCACTTCAAACTTCAACGAATGAGCAGCGGTCAGGTTGATCAGCATGATCAGCCCAATTGTCCATCCGCCGGGAAACGGCAGACTCTGAAACGGCCCCAGCTTCGATGCAACCATCGCTCCAAAATCTTCAACCCCGTAATACTGGGCGACATCGCTGAACATGGAGGGAGGAAACAAATCCTGAACATCAATTTTCGCAACCCACGTGCGAAAGTATTGCTCCATCACCTGCCAGACGTCGCGGCGGCTCTGAGCCAAACTGCCGACGAACACAATCACCATCGACAGCGCAAACATCAGGCAGGTCAGTTTGAGCGATCCGACGACTTCAAGGACTCTGACGACGCCCGTTTGCAGCGTCCTGTCCATGGACTTTGATTCTTCACGGGGTGATGAAAATTCGCCAGGCAGTGTGGTAGATGACATATCACCGATCTCCGAGATTTCTGAATCCGCTGTTCGTGATGTTTGTATCCAGGCTCTATTCAACTTTCAGCGATTCGCAAAAACCGCGAAACGCATCCCGTACTTTTTCCGCAGTCGCATTGCTACCGCGAAACTTGATAATCCAGAGCTTGTCTTCGTGCGGCACGATCATGCCGAGAATAGACTCTGTGTCGTTTTTGAACTCACACCATTTCCCCGTCGCCCCAGGAAGCATCATGTCTTCGACGGACTTCATCACTTCAGAAGCCGCCATTTCCGGAAGTTTCAACTGCCCGCGCCAACGAACGATCTGAGCTTCCAGACCACTTGCCGCTGAAAGCCCGCTCACAGTGATTCGTGCCGGATCGGACTTGGAACCGACAGTCCAGGCAATTGCGCTGAACTGATCATTTTCAGCCTCGGTCCATTCCGCAGGAACCTTCCAGCGAAATGGAATCGGATCAAACTGATCCCGCAGCAGATCAGTCGACATCACCTTGTCAGACTCTCGATCCACTTCGTATTGAACGATGCCGGAATTTCTGTTGCAGCCGACCGGAGTCAACAACAGCAGAACACAAAAAATGTCAAAGCGAAACATGAAAACCCGGTAATTTGGCAGGATGATAAGGTGGGATGGGCTTTGAAAATGGGGTCAGGAACCAATAGTGCGGAGCACCCTTCGGGCCATTTGGCTATTGGTTCCTGACCCCTTTTTCAAAGCCGGATGCGTGATTGAGAGACGTATTCTACGCAACGCACGGCCGAAATTCACGATGTTCGACCGATCTTCTCGATTCAGCCGCCAACGCGATGACAATCCCGGCACATGTCGAACCGGCGATCGCTCACATGCGTCGTCACGTTAAATTTCTCCCCGTTTTGACGCTCCCACAGCGAGGCACCGGCGATCGCCGACAGATAGCGGGATTCCACAAACTGAGAACCAGCAGTGGTTCGCTTCTGCAATGCGTCTCGAAGATGCAGTGACAAGTCGGGCCTCATCGGGTGACGGTCGGGGAATTCGGAATCCGCGGCGGGGTCCTCGGAATCCACGTCATGAGCTGACAGGACAGTTCCATCCTCAGGATTTGAAGACCGATCCGCCGCGGAGCCATCGAAACGCGGCCAGAAGGCAGGCAGCCCGTTACCGATCGCCATTCCGATCAGCAATGCTGCCACAAGTCCACAGATCGTGCCTGAAAGAATTCCCCGACGCATTCGAATCGGCTCATTCTTCGGCGGTAAATTGACCTGGTGTGCATCCGCTGTCGCCGTCGAGACCTGCGCTGCGCGGTCAGGTTCTCGCGTGCCAACATCCATCGAACCCTGGAGGCACGACAAGACACGCTGGTTCTGGGACAAAATAGCGAAAGAAATGGACTCAACGCTGGTACGAATCCATAATCCACTCAGAATGAGGGGCAACGGGGTGATGTGCCAGTCGTGGGATAAGCTTCCAGCTTGTGATTTTGAAAACACGACAAGCTCGAAGCTTATCCCACTTCAAATCAACACCTCGGTTGCACCGTGCCACTCAACGATGATGTCTTTTAAGTTTCTCGACACCGTTCCACAGCGGGTACTCAGATGATGAACATGAATTCTCTTCGCTCTGTGAGTTTACTGGTGGCCTCGCTGCTGGCTGCGGTCCCTGTCGCAGCTCAGTCGGTCGATGAAATGCAGAAGAAGGCCGTTCAGTTTCTTGAGGTGACTCAGGCGGCTGACGGTTCATGGACCAGTCCCGATGCTGTCGGGATCACCGGCCTGGTGACAACGTCGCTGCTGATGTCGGGGAAGTCCGCAGAAGATCCGCTTGTGAAAAAGGGACTGGATTTCATCGTCGCCAGTCAGCAGGCAAGTGGCGGGATTCACGCGCCCGCAAGTCGCCATCAGAATTATGAGACTTGTATTTCCATGCTGGCACTGACAGAAGCCAACAAGGACGGTCGTTTCGATGAAGTCATTAAGAAGGGTGAACTCTTCCTGCGCGGTCTGCAATGGGATGAGGGTGAAGGCATCGAAACGACTGACGGTGCCTATGGCGGTGGAGGTTATGACAGTAAACAACGCCCCGACATGTCGAACACACAGTTTCTGGTCGAAGCATTGAAGAAAGCCGGCGTAACTGAAGATGATCCGGCCATGCAGAAGGCGTTGGTGTTTGTGTCTCGCGCACAGAACCTGGAATCACAGCACAACAAACTGCCATTTGCCGGCAAAGTGAACGACGGCGGGTTTATCTACACTCCGGCAAAGGGCGGGGAATCGAAAGCGGGCGAAACTGAAAATGGCGGTCACAAGTCGTACGGCAGTATCACGTATGCCGGACTGAAAAGTATGATCTATGCGGGCGTCGGCAAGGACGATCCGCGTGTCAAAGCAGCCACTGACTGGATTCGCAAACACTACACGCTCGAAGAGAACCCGAACATGGGTCAGCAGGGTCTGTACTACTACTTCCACACGTTCGCAAAAACGATGTCTGTCATCGGTGGCGATGAATTTGCAGATGCAGCGGGAAACAAACACGACTGGAAGAAAGAACTCACTGAAAAGCTGGCATCGCTGCAGCATGCCAACGGAAGCTGGACCAATGCCGCTGACCGCTGGTACGAAGGCGATCCGAATCTGGTCACCGCGTATTGCCTGATCGCGCTGCATCACTGCAATTAGTCCCATGACTATCAGTCTCAGCTACATCGGTCGCAGTCAATTGCGGCAGTTGTCCGGCGGTCAGCGAATTCTGGAACTCGCTCCGAATCTTTCGCGCGACAAAATTGCTCTGGATACCGTGCTGAAGGAACCAATCCGGTTTCGCGAAGCGATCAGCACGCTGCACGATGTCGTGGTCCATGATCTGTCGTTCAAACCGCGCGACAAATCCGCGTATGAAGAATGGAAGAAGCAACAGGAGGTCCGCGAACGGGCAATTCGCCAGGACGCCCTGCAGACGGCCCGCGAGACAGTCGCTGCTGGACGCGCACCGAAGCCCACGGAGGAAATGAAACAACAGCATCGCCAGGCGTTGAATCGTTACTGGAAAGCGCGATCGCAGTTGAACGTGCGGCTGCGGGAAGAGAATGAAACGCTGTGGCGACGCCTGATGCCGTACGATCCGGTCATCACTGTCGCCGATGATGTCGTCTTCTTCGAGTGTTTTTCGAGCGATGAATCCAGCTACGGCTGTCTGACGCTCGATCGTGATGCGTGCTTCGCAAATACCCAGGAAGTCTGCGTGGGTACCACAAACATGGACTATTCGTGGGAGCTGTATCACAACTTTCAGTCTCTGCGGACATATCGCGAAACGCGTTTCAGCATCAATCCGGAAGGGTTTTCCGTTCAGACGTCCGATCGTGCTGACTATCGCGAAGAGAAGATTGAATTGCCCGATGGCTGGCTGCGCGGCTTTGTGCAGTTGCAGGCCGCCATGGCGCTGCCGATGAAGAAGGTCACGCTCGGGATCGATGCGGTGTACTCGTTGCTGGCCTGGCTGAAACGACATCGGGAAAAACACGGCCCGCGCGCCATTCGATTCGAACTCGCAGACGGCAAGTCGCCGCGAATGGTTCTGGAACCGTGGAATGTCGCCATCGAAAGTCCGACAACGGTCTACAAAGGCGCGGCGACGGAACCGGTGCGCATCTGGGGACGTCGCAGGCTAATGAGTCTGGCGCGGCTGTTGCCGCTGGCGACGCAGGTGGATGTTTATCTGCCGGGGACCGGACTGCCGAGTTTCTGGGTGGTGCAGATGGGTAATTTGCGTCTGACGCTGGGCCTCAGCGGCTGGACCACGAATGACTGGGCGCGCGGCAGTGCCGTGCAGATGCTGCTGCCACCAACCGCACCCAGCCTCAGCCAGGTGGCTTCTGCGGCGGAACAACTCAGTCAGCAGCGTATGCTGACGCTCAACAGGATTCACAGGGACTTGAAGTGTTCAACCGCCGATGCGACATCGGTGATGGTTCAACTGGCTCTGCTCGGTCAGGCGATCTTCGATCTGCACGCCGACGTCTTCCGTTGGCGACAGATCCTGCCGATGGCGCTGTCACACCGTGAACTCGGCTCTCCGCACCCGGAACTTGCGGCCGCTCAGCAGATTGTCGCAGACGGCAAGGCGAAAGTCGAAACCCGCCAGGAGGCTCCGCGCGGTGGTTCGATCGTCACGGGCAAAGTGGAAAACCTAAGCTGCGAAGTGCAGATCGACGGTGACGGCATCATTGGGAAAGGCAAGTGCCGCTGCAGCTGGCACTTCAAATTCGGCGTCCGGAACGGCCCCTGCCGCCACTTGCAGCGCTGCGTGACAGTGTCCGCAGTTGACTTTATCGTAGGGTGCGTGAAGCGGAGCGCAACGCACCATTCCCGGAAAGCGTGTGAAACTGGTGCTTTGTCAGGCTTTAAAAAGGTCAGGAACCAATAGCCAAATGGCCCGCAGGGTGCTCAGCACTATTGGTTCCTGACCCTTTTCTCAAAACTGGTGTGTTCCGCTGGCGATTCACACACCTATGTTTACAGAGGCGTGCTATGCAATTTCCCTGCAATCCATGTGACAAAAAAGCAGGGTGCGGATCGGCGAGCCGATCCAGCATCACGAGCATCATTCCAGGGATAATCCGGCTCACCGGCACGGCATGGTTGTTCATCGCGGCAGGAGCGAACGCTCAGGTTTTTACCACTCCGGAGGATGTCAGTTTTTCTTCCCGACTCGATGGCACGGAACAGCGCTATGTGGTCTTGCTGCCGGAACAGTTCGACGTCCGTGTTCCACATGATGTGATGATCGCCCTGCATGGACAGGGGTCGGATCGATGGCAATTTGTCTCGGACAAGCGACCGGAGTGTCAGGGAGCCCGTGATATGGCGGCGCGGCGGAAGATGATTTTTGTTTCGCCGGATTATCGCGCCAAAACGTCCTGGATGGGGCCATCCGCAGAGGCAGATCTGTTGCAGATGCTGGATGAACTCAACGGTCGCTTTCGCATTCGCGATGTGGTGATCTCAGGCGGTTCGATGGGCGGGACTTCGGCTCTGGCTTTTGCCGCGTTGCATCCGGATTGCGTGGATGGCGTCGTGGCTCTCAACGGCACGGCCAACCTGATCGAGTACCCGAATTTCACGGACGCAATCGCAGAATCGTACGGCGGAACGCAGACCGAAAAATCGGAAGTCTACCGTGAACGATCGGCTGAGCTGTTCCCTGAGCGCCTGACAATGCCCGTAGCGGCAACCACCGGAGGCAACGATTCGCTCGTACCGCCGGACAGCACGCTGCGACTGCTGACGGCTTTGAAAATGCAGGGCTCACCTGTTCTTTCGATTCATCAACCCAACGGTGGGCATGCGACAAACTATGACGACACGGTGGCCGCGTACCAGTTTGTGTTCGATCAGCTCGATGCAGAAAATGCGGCATACGCGGCACCGGCACTCAGTGCCTTTGGCAATGACACCACCATCGTCTGTCTCGGCGACAGCGTCACCGGCGTCTATTATCATACTGGCGGTCATCGCGCTTATCCGGAGATGCTGGAGTTGGCCCTCAGGCAGACTCATCCGGATGCCGCGATTCGCGTGATCAACGCGGGAATTAGCGGCCACACCACAACCGATGGCCTGGCGAGACTCGAACAGGATGTCCTGCAACATCATCCAACGCTCGTCACGATCAGTTTCGGACTGAACGATATGACGCGCGTGCCGCCGGAGCAGTTTCGAATTAATCTGGAACGGTTGATTGATCGCTGCCGCGCTGAGAAAAGTCTGGTTGTCCTCTGCACTCCCAACGCGGTGATCAACACCGATAGTCGCCCCATCAAAAAGCTGAGTGAATACGGCGATATTCTGCGTGCTGTCGGGCGCGAAAAAGCGGTTCCTGTCTGTGATCTGTATGCGGCTGGCGAACGGCTCAAGTCGCGAGCCCCGTGGACCTGGCGGCTGACCATGAGTGACGAGATTCATCCCAACATGGACGGCCACAAACGGATGGCGGAGGAACTGTGTCGCAGCATCAGTGGCTCAGAGACGTCTCTTGATGCAATTGAACCGCCACCCGCTCTGACGAAGACTCAGGCACAACTGGCCGCAGGCAATTCCATCAAGGTACTTGCGATGGAACTCCACGCATCCATGATGGAATCGGCCATTCATCAGCTGGATCCGAATGCCAAAGTGGAAGTGATCGCATGGCCCACTGCGGGAAAATCACTGGCTCAACTGGAACAGGACGCAAAGGACCTGGTCCGCGCGATGAAACCCAATCTCGTTGTGCTCACCATCCCCGGCAACGCATCCGCTGAGAATGATGAACAGCGTGTGCATGCAATTTCATGGATCATGAACTGGTCACTCAGCTTCGGCCATCAGGAATGGGACTGCATCGTGGTGCATCCGAGTGTCGTCGATCCGGATGCTGATTCATCGCAGGCTTACGTGATCCGCAAACTTGTCCGCGCCCAGCATCTGGCACTCATCGATCGCGGTCCAGGTGACGCACGCGATGCCGAAACCATTCTGCGGGCATGGTTTCAATCGCAGCTGCAGCGCTGAAGCCGACGGTTGGCTTGATTCCCACGCGCGGGGCGTTGCCCACGCGGTGAAACGAATGTGCCATCCTCAACCGAGCGCGTTATAGATGAAAACAGTCGGAGGACTTCCGATTCGTGAGACATTCCAGTCGCGTTGATCTTCAACTTGACCACAGCTGTCGCGGAGATAGACTTCAGCTGTGTGATTTGTAGCCAAGGCTACATTAAGAATGAATGGGCGCCGGTCGCGTCGGGAAGAATTCTTTATGCAGATAGCTCGGTCCAGCGTTTCCCCGGCATCTTATGGGCGATGTGTATGTTCGAAGCTCCAATACATCGTTGTCATGCTGTCGTTTTTGTTGTCGGGTTGTCAGAAATCCGCAGATCTTGAGCCGACTCCCGGATCAGAGACCGCGCAGCCGATCAAAGTCCTGGCGACGGTCGGGATGGTGGCGGATCTGGTGAAGCAGATCGGTGGTGAATACACCAGTGTGAAGCAGCTGATGGGGCCAGGTGTTGACCCGCATCTCTACAAAGCCACGCGCGACGACATGCAGCAGATTATGTCAGCTGACATCGTGTTTTCGAGCGGCCTCATGCTGGAAGGTCGCCTCGAAGACACGCTGAACAAGGTCGGTGAAAAACGTCCCGTGTTCGCGATCACAAGTCGGTTGCCTGTCGAAATGCTGCTTTCGCCGGATGGGGCCGGCGGGCATCCTGATCCGCATGTCTGGATGGACGTTGCGGCATGGGCCAGTTGCATCGATGTGATTGTGGACGCATTAAGCAAGCACGATGCAGTTCATGCAGACATCTACAAAGCCAATGCAATTCCGCTTCGTAAACAATTGAGAGAGTTACATGAATACGGGCTGTCGTCGATTGCATCGATCCCGCAATCCAACCGCATTCTCGTGACTTCGCACGATGCGTTCAGTTATTTTGGCCGAGCTTACGGTCTGGAAGTGATCGGCGTGCAGGGGCTCTCCACGGAATCGGAAGCTGGCCTGCAGCGCATCAATGAGCTGGTCGATCTGCTTGTGGAACGGAAAGTGGCCGCCGTGTTTGTCGAGAGCAGCGTGCCACAGAAGAATATGCTGGCTCTGATCGATGGCGCGAAATCCCGCGGCCATGTTGTCAAGGTCGGCGGCGAGTTGTTTTCCGATGCGATGGGTGGGGAGGGTACTTACGAGGGAACCTATGCCGGGATGCTCGATCACAATATCACGACAGTCACACGAGCCCTGGGAGGAACAGTTCCCGACGGCGGCCTGCAGGGCAAACTGGCGGCAGTCGGGGAGCGGCCATGAACGCGCCTGCACCGCTGATTGTGAATGATCTGACCGTGGCATGGCATCGCAAGCCCGTGATCTGGGATGTGGATCTTGAAGTGCAGCCGGGACAGCTTGTCGGCGTTGTCGGACCAAACGGAGCCGGAAAGAGCACGCTGCTGAAGGCGATCATGGATCTGGTCCCGAAAGCGTCCGGGCGTGTCGAAATCTTTGGACAGTCCTACCGACAGAGTCGCCATCGAGTCGGCTATGTTCCGCAGCGCGAAAGTGTGGACTGGGATTTCCCGATCAGTGTGCTCGATGTGGTCACAATGGGCCTGTACGGAAAAATTGGCTGGTGCATGCCCGTCCGCCGCAAGCATCGCGACATTGCGCGGCAGGCACTGGAACAGGTGGGCATCAGTGAACTTGCCAATCGGCAAATCAGCCAGCTCTCCGGCGGTCAGCAGCAGCGCACGTTTCTGGCTCGCGCGTTGGTACAGGATGCGGACTTGTATCTGATGGATGAGCCGTTTGCAGCAGTCGATGCTGCGACGGAAAAAGCCATCGTGGAGATCCTGCGCGAAATGCGGAAGGCAGGAAAGACGGCACTCGTCATTCACCATGACCTGCCGACGGTGCCGGAGTATTTTGATTCGGTCGTCCTGCTCAACATGCGCATCGTGGCCAGCGGTCCGACGAAGGATGTGTTCACGCGCGAGAACCTGGAACGTACCTACGGCGGTCGGTTGACGCTGCTCGATGAAGCCACCGAAGCCATGCGCCGACGGGAGCGAACACTGTGAGTGTCCTGCTGATACTGACTCTGTTCACTGACGGATTTCAAATCTCAGATCTCAAATTCCATTCGTCATTACTTGCCGCGGCAGAATCACTCACCGATCGGTCAATTGCATGGCCGGAATGGGGACAATGGAAACGAGTTCTCCTGCTCCAGGACTACAACACGCGCGTCGTAATGCTGGGAACCGGACTGCTGGGAATGGCGGCTGGACTGGTGGGAAGTTTTACACTGCTTCGCCGCCGCGCGCTGATGGGCGATGCCCTCAGTCATGCCACCCTGCCGGGCGTAGGGCTGGCGTTTCTGCTCGCACCATACCTGGGACTCGATGGAAAATCGCTGCCGGTTTTGATGACAGGTGCTGCCTTGAGCGGCATCCTGGGCGTCGTGGCGATCCTGTATATTCGCAATCTGACACGGCTGAAAGAAGACGCGGCCCTGGGGATCGTACTCAGCGTTTTCTTCGGTGCGGGCATCGCCATTCTGACGATCGTGCAGCAGGTTCCGTCAGGCCATGCGGCGGGACTGGAATCGTTCATTTACGGCAAGACGGCTTCGATGATTGCCAGCGATGCTCGACTGATCGCAGTCGCCGGTCTGCTTTCCGTGATCATCATCGCACTGCTGTTTAAGGAACTCACGCTGCTGTGCTTCGACGAAGGTTTTGCCGGGGCGCGCGGGTATCCGGTGCTGGTCCTCGATCTGCTGTTGATGGCACTGGTTGTCGTCGTGACCATTATTGGTCTGCAGGCTGTCGGGCTGGTGCTCATGATCGCGTTGCTGGTGATCCCAGCCGCAGCCGCGCGGTTCTGGACGCATGACCTGAAACGAATGATGCTGATTTCGTCCGGTATCGGCGGTGTCGGCGGACTGGCAGGATCGGCGATGAGCGCCGTGTTTCCGAATCTGCCGTCCGGTGCCATGATCGTGATCGTCTGCAGCAGTTTGTTTTTCTTCAGCCTGCTCTTTGGACGCTCGCGCGGCGTCCTCGTACGAATTGCGCGGCGGTGGGAACTGAATCAGTCGGTCGATCGTCAGCATTTGCTGCGTGGAATGTACGAACTGCTGGAAGCACGTGAATCTGCAGCTCACCCGGCGGGAATCAGTGTGCCGTTTTCTCAATTGCTGGCGATGCGCACATGGTCGTCGTTTCGACTGCTGCGGCAGATCGAACGCTGTCGCCGCAACGGATTACTCGTCCGCAACGACGATGGCGGCCTGTCGCTGACGGACTCTGGTCTGGCGGAAGCATTGCGGCTGGTGCATGAACATCGTCTGTGGGAATTGTACCTGATCACTCAGGCCGATGTCGCACCGGGACGTGTGGATCAGGCAGCAGACGCCATTGAACACGTGCTGGAACCGGAGCTCATTGCGCAACTGGAACAACTCCTGGCACAACAGCGAACCGAGGGTGGAGTTGTCCCCAGTCCGCATCCGCTGGAATCCCCGGCACGGTTGCGAACTGCCCGGCAGCAAGGGGTATCCGGGGACATTTCGCAGCCGACCGTTGAGAAAGGACGGATGCCATGAGCGGCCTTGAAAACTGGTCATGGGACTACGACGGCTGGATTGTGCTGGCCGGGATGCTGTGCGCCGTCGCCGCAGCGTTACCCGGAAATTTTCTGCTGTTGCGGCGGATGAGTCTGCTCGGCGACGCCATCAGTCATGCAATCCTGCCCGGCCTGGCCGTGGCATTTTTCGTCAGCGAAAGCCGATCCAGCTGGCCTATGTTTCTGGGAGCTGTGATTGTCGGCATTCTGACGGCCCTGTTTACGGAATGGATTCGCAACTTCGGCGATGTCGATGAAGGAGCGTCGATGGGCGTCGTCTTTACGACGCTGTTTGCCCTCGGACTGGTGATGATTGTGCAGGCGGCGGATCATGTCGATCTTGATCCCGGCTGTGTGCTGTACGGCGCGATTGAAATGACGCCGCTGGATACGGTGGATGTGGCTGGCAAATCCATTCCGCGCGTGGTGATCGTGCTGGGGGCTGTCACGATAGTCAATCTGCTGTTCGTTGTGCTGTTCTTCAAGGAACTGAAACTGAGCGCCTTTGATCCGGCGTTATCGACGAGCGTCGGATTCAGCGCAGGTTGATGCACTATCTGCTGATGGTGATCGTGGCAGTGACGGCGTTGCCAGTTTCGAAACAGCGGGCAACATTCTGGTCGTGGCCATGTTTGTTGTGCCGCCCGCGACCGCGTATCTGCTGACAGCACGTCTGGGTATGATGATCTTCTGCAGCACCGTCATCGCGGTCCTGTCGATGTGCGGACATCTGTCGGCGGTCCTGGTGCCACATGCGTTTGGATATCAGAGCACCAGCACGTCCGGGATGATTGCGCTGTGCGCGGGGATGTTGTTCTTTGTCGCGTCGCTGGTTTCGCCTCGCAATGGCGTCATCGTGCGGATTGCACGCCGACAGAAGTTGGCGCTGCGGATTCTGTCCGAAGACCTGATTGCGTTGTTGTACAGAATGGACGAACGCTCTCGCGATTGTGTCGTGTCAGTGCAGAAACTCAGTCTGGTGCTGCTGTCTCGCCCCTGGCTGGTGGGATGGCTGATGCGCCGACACGTTCGCACGGGACACGTGATTCCGTCTGAATCGGGGTATCGGCTGACGGATTCCGGGCGACATCTTGGATCGGTACTGGTCCGTTCGCACCGCTTGTGGGAACAATACCTGGTGTCAGAAGGAGGCGTCGCGGTGGATCGCATTCACGGTCAGGCGGAAAAACTGGAACACTTCACCAACCGCAAACTCCGCGATCGGCTGGATCAGGTGACGGCCGCGCCGTCGCTCGATCCGCACGGAAGACGAATCCCCTCCGAACACAAGGACTAGTGTTCTGGAGTGCGGCGACTCGTCGCCGCTTTCTATTTCATATGGCTTCGTATTGGAAACAAACCGGGAATTGGGTCGCGGCAACGAATAAGTCCCTCTCCGAAGTCTTTGTCCTCAGGCGTTGAGAAAATGCCATGAGCATATGGCAGGAAAAAAGAAGGCGATGACGAGTCATCGCACTCTGCAGGAAAGGTCTCGATGATGCTGGCCGCGCTGAATATCCTGCTTTTTGTCTTTCATACGGTGATTCTGGTTTTCAATCTGACGGGATGGATCTTTCCTCGCACGCGAACGCTGCATATCGTGTGTCTGGGAGCAACGTTGTTCTCCTGGTTCGTGATGGGTGCCTGGAAGGGCATCGGGTACTGCATCTGCACTGACTGGCATTTTCGTATTCGTCGCGAAATGGGAATTCAGGACCACGTTCACAGTTATCTTCAGTTGATTGCCAGGTCATTCTTTGGCGTCGAAATGGACCGCATGACATCCGACCTTGCCGCTGGCGGCGGCCTGTTGTTCATCCTTCTGGCGACGCTGGTGGTGTGGACGGCGGGAATGTTTCGAAAAACGAAAATAAGTGATCCTCATGGAACTGGACCGTCTGCGTCGTGAAATCTGCTTTGAAGCCGCCCGGCTGATGAGTACGCGTAAAGAAACCAACTACACGCACGCGAAATGGCGCGCGGCAAGAGCGCTCACGCGGAGCTACATTCCGCCGGAAGCCCTGCCGACAGACTTTGAGATTCGTCAGTCGCTGCAGCAACTTGTCGCGGCCGATGGCGAAATCAAGGCCGACGCCGATCCGAACGCAGAAAACCGGCGCTATCACTTTTTTCTGTCACTGCTGCTGCCGCTGGATCGCGTTCGCCAGGACCGTAATTTTCATCCGGAAGGCGACGTGCTGTATCACAGCCTGCAGGTGTTTGAACTGGCCCGCGAAAAATTTCCCTGGGACGAAGAATTGTTGCTCGCCGCGCTGCTGCACGATGTCGGCAAGGGCATCGATCCGATGGACCACATCAGCGCCGGGCTTTCCGTGCTGAACGGTTACATCTCCGAGAGAACAAGATGGCTCATCGAAAATCACGGACTGGCCCAGCGCGTTCACGACGGCACGGCAGGCGTGCGAGCGAAACGCCGACTGACAAATTCGGAAGACAACGAAGCTCTCGACACACTTGCCGCCTGCGACCGCGAAGGCCGACTGCCGGGCCGTGTGGTCTGTTCGCCAGAGGACGCAATTGAATATATTCGGCAACTGGAAGAAGAAAACCAGGGTATTGATGAATGATACATTTTCTGGAGCTTATCGACTCTTGTAGCTTGGACATTCTTGTCCGAGACTTCGCGAGACAGTGTTGCCCTGTTCCAAGACGATCGCGTTATCGTTTAGTTCACTCTCGCGGCATCTCCCGGTCGTACGACGGACATGAATGTCCATCCTACAGGCACTTACCTCACTGCAAGCAGTTCAACGATGAAATGCAGTGTTGCGTTGGGGGGCACGGATGGCGGTGAGCCAGCTGCACCGTAGCCGAGGTCGGACGGAATCCAAAGTTCAATCATGCCTCCGTTCCCGACCAGTTGCATGCCTTCAGTCCAGCCGGCAATGACGCCGCCCAGAGGAAACGAAATCGGTTCGCCGCGTTTGTATGAACTGTCAAATTCCCGTCCATTGTCGAGCCAGCCTCGGTAGTTGACCGTGACCGTATTATGGGCCAGGGGTTTCTTGTCGTCCGAATGCCGCAGCACGCGATACTTCAGGCCGGAACGGGTGGTCGTAAATTCCAGCGGAGCATCGTCGTCCATGACGCCAGTGCCGCTTTGAAGCGAATCCTTGTCCGTGTAAAGCACAGGCCCCTGGGAATCAGGCGTTTCCACAGCAGTGGTTTCCGAAGAACTGGTTTCCGCTTTCGCGCGCGACTTCAACGTCTTCAGTGGTGCTGAACACCCGTTGAAAGCACTCAGCAATCCGAGTGCTGTGCCAGCCAGAATGACTCGTTTGAAATTCATGTCACAGTCCGTTGTTAGGCTTTGGAAGTCGCACGATCGCGGCGAATTCCGCAAAAATCCTTTTTCTCAGCGTGAGAAAATGTAGCGTTTCCTGAATCTTCTCGTAAGCACAATTTCTCCCTCGTGCGACCGCCCCGATACAATTGGGGTGTCGGCTTTCGCCGGAGACCAGCAAAAACTGCCTCGGACATCTTCGCAAATGGAAATTCAGCTCAACGGTGAACCCCGCACAATCGAAGCGTCGTGGACGATTGTTGATCTGCTCAATGATCTGAAGATCGAAAATCGCTATTGTGCGGTGGAACGCAACAGTCGCGTCGTCCCGCGCGAGGAACATGCAGAGTGCCGATTACAGCAGGGTGACAGGATCGAAGTCGTCACGCTGGTGGGGGGAGGTTAAAAATGGAAACTGCCTTATGGAGTGCGATGACTTGTCATCGCTTTCCTTTTCCACACACTTGTGCGTAATTCCATTTTCCAGCATTTTTAAATATTTCACCTGCGAACGCACTAGTTACCGCGATCCAAATTTCATGAAAGTGAAAGCGGCGACAAGTCGCCGCACTCCAAATAACGAAAGTTCTGCACGACAATGACCGCACTACCTCCCGACAAGCCGCTTGTGCTGGGAACTCATATGCTCAATTCCCGTCTGATTGTCGGCACGGGAAAATACACCACCTTTGAACTCATGCAGGAATGCCTGGAAGCCAGTGGTTCAGACGTGATCACGGTCGCCGTGCGTCGGGAGCGCCTGGTCGATGCCTCTGGTCGCAACATCCTCGAGTTCATTGATCTCAAACGCTACACGATCCTGCCGAATACTGCCGGTTGCTTCAACTCCGAAGATGCGATTCGCGTCGCACGCCTCGGTCGTGAAATTCTGCGGGGACTCGAGAACCCTGGCGCGGACTGGGTGAAACTGGAAGTGCTGGCTGATACGCGGACGCTGCTGCCGGATCCGGTTGCCACGGTTGAAGCCTGCAAACAACTGGTCGATGATGGATTTCAGGTTCTCTGTTACACGTCCGATGATCCGATCACCGCACGACGACTCAAATCCGCCGGAGCCACTTCCGTCATGCCGGCGGGAAGTCCCATCGGCAGCGGTCAGGGCGTTTTGAATCCGAACAACATCCGCATCTGCCTTGAATATTTGAAGGAGAATGACCCGGACTATCCGGTGATCATCGATGCCGGCGTCGGGACTGCCAGCGATGTGGCATTCGCGATGGAACTCGGCTGCGACGGAGTTCTGCTCAACACCGCGATCGCCAGTGCCCGCGACCCGCTACGCATGGCCGTCGCGATGAAGCAGGCCTGTGAGGCCGGTCGTCATGCCGTGCTGTCCGGTCGGATTCCTCGGAAACTCTACGCCACCGCCTCAAGCCCGACGGAAGGCGTGATCAGCCGACCGTTGGGATGAAGGATATGGCGTCAAATGAGAATTTCCTGCCGCTCGCCTTATAGTGCGCGGTTGAGGATGGCACATTCGTTTAACCTTATTTTCCGCATCCTCAGATGGAGTCGTGGCTCAGAAAATTCGCGGGGATTTTTCTGAGCGGTATCAGTCGGGTGGTCGGGCGAGACGGCGGCTGAGGGTTTGGGCGGGGGAAGGGAAGTTCAGTCGTCGGAGGATTTCTCGCTGGCGTGTTGTCAGACGCGTCGCGTTCACCACGCGACCGAGGGGATTATGATCAATCAAAATCGCATAGCTTCGAAAGGCCGTCAGAATCGTCGCCGTCGTTGTGCGACGTTCTTTTTCAGGAGCGTCCTCCGGCGTATTTTGGCGGTACGTTCGCTGCACCAGAAAATAGACCATCAACGAAATCATCAACAGGAACACCAGAGCTTCGACGCGCTCCGGCGAATGCAGAAACACGGGACGAACGGCCAGCGGACCTTTGAACTGCCGGTTCGCGTGTTCGACAAGATTCTGTTCGCGAAACATTGTGAACACCGTATCCGCGTTGTGAGTCGCAGGCGGAACGGTCGTCACGATCGCCGAATACCCATCGTTCGCTTCATCGTCTTTCACCAGAGATTCGTCGAACGACCATGTGAAGCGATGTGTCGGAACGCGGCCACCACGCACCGTCGATTTCGTCGCTGCTTTGAGTTCCGCCGGAGTCAGCTTTGTCAGATCCCACGCGAAATAGCGATCCGAGTTTCCGCTGTTGAAAGCGCGTGCCACGCGCTTCGACACGGCTGTCATCTTGTCGTTGTATCGACCCGCAGCCACGCTCAGTTCGATTTGCTGCAGTTCGTCCTTGATTCGCTGAATCTGCTTCTGACGCTGCTGCTGCACGACCTTTTGATCGGCCGTGCTGAATACAAAAATCACGCGCGTGTCGATCGATCGCCCCGATTCATCGTCGTGAAACTTATGTTTGACAACTGCGAGTTCGTAGTGTTCCTGAGGCAAACTGCTGTCGCGATCGCGTCGTCGCTTCTGTTCGATCGACAGGAACGAAGCTGTCTGCCACTGCAGCGACGTCCATTTTTCCTCGAACAGATCCTTCACATCGGCCCACGGCACACTGCAGATGGCGTGCGACTTCGCGTCCTCCAGCCGCAGCAAATGAGCGACCGAAAACGTCCCGCGATCCGAGAGCATTGTGAATCTCGGAATCTTCAGCGTCTTTTCAATCAGCGCCAGTTGCTGACGAATGCCCGTGCGTCCGTTCTGATTGCCGTCGATGGTGTGGCCGAAGAATGGCAGCGGCCCGAGTTCATCAATAAAGGTGACGAGCCCGGCATGGATCATGCGAGTCCCTTTTGGCGCGTCATCGGTGCCTCGACCTTTGGTGATGTGCGCGGGATTCAGGGCGTGATCAATCAGCGTTTCGCCTTCGCCCGTGTCTTCCCGAGCTTCGGCTGCGGCATAGGCTCCGGTGAACAGGATGTGGGTGGGATCATAGTGCAGTCGATTCAGAGGAACTTTGAACACCGCCGCAACGTGCAGAGCCAGCGATGCCAGTATCGAATGCCGCTGCGTAAAGAATGCGTCCAGCGATCGCCCCAGTCGATCATCGTTGAGCTTGTCGGCCGGAATGTTCCACAGTGTGTCGGCACCGGATTGTTCCGCCCACTCCGCCACGTTGGACAATGCGACGGGCGAATACAGCCGCGCCGCCGCGAGCATGCTGAGGATGGCACCATGATCAAACTCAGCCTGCGGATCGGCCGGCAAATGTTGATTGATGATTCCGGCGAGGTTGATTTTCTGAATCATGGGCTCAATCACGGCGAGCGCCCCGAACGTGGCAGTTTCAACATCGGTTTGGCTTCCGTACCATGTCGTCTGATTCATCCCGCGAAATCTGGCGACTCTGGCAGTTTGCGCAAAGACGAATTTCGACTCGTCTCAAGGTTGCGGAAAATAGGTTTAACCGCGCGGGCAACGCCGCGCGCGTGGGAATCCATCCAGCGGGACGCTGCTCGCGCGGCCCGCTGGGCTTGCGGTTAAACCTATTTTCCGCGACCGTCACCGCTCAGCCCCCCCGCGAATTTTCTGAGCGACGACTCAACTCAAGGGTGCGGAAAATAGGGGTAAACGAATTTGCGGACTCTGTGAACTAAAACGAAAGTCCCCGAGTCTGATTGAGATGTTCTGTCGTAGCCGGCTACACACCACTTGTGGCCGCGCGGGGCATATTTCAACCGATGATTTCATGGCGATGGTTGACATAGTCCCAGACCACGTACCGATCCAGGTCTTTGCCGGCGGTGAAGAAGACTCGCCCGCCTGTATTCTCCGCCAGGCGATGCGCGAACTGCACGTCTTCGTGAGTCTGTGACCAGCTGGGCAGCAGAAAGATGTTGATCGTAATGCCATCACGTTTGCACAGCATCCCCTCGCGCTTCGTCGCTTCTTCCGTCTGAGGATCGGGCGGATAGAGCAGAAACAACATGCTGGCTTCAAAGTGGGCCGTCGGCAAACCGTCGGTAATGAGAATCACCTGACGATTCGGTGTGTCCTGTACCGAGAGAAACTGCCGCGCCAACTGAAGTCCATGCTGGATGTTGGTGAAATGCGGCGGAATGTGCAGTTCGCTCACGTCTTCACGACTCATATCGGCCCGCAGTCTGACGACGGGATTCGTGATTGTCGGGATCTTCGGCATCAGTGTGACCAGATCTCCTGCAGGAACGACTTTGGCAAATGTGTGCAGCTCCACAAACCGCAGAAAGTCACCTGGATATTCAGTCGTAATCAGCCCGTTCAGCGCCAGCGCCATCCGTTTCACATTGATGTACTGGCCGTCGTAGCGCATGGAACCGCTCATGTCCATCAGCACGACCGTCGCGCATTTTGGATTGTTGCGGGACCGATGAATTTCGATATCGCGTTGTTGCAGTCTCAATGGACGTGTGTCGCCCTGTCGCAACATCGCGTTAATCAGCGTCGAAGGAATGTCCATTTGAGACACGGAGTCGCCGAATTCGTAAGGCTTGGTGCGCTGCATTTCGACAACGCCTTCGCCGTCAATCGGCCCCTGATGCCGACCGGAACGCGATGCCTGAAGATTGCTGAAGATCGTCTGCAGCAGGCGTCCCTGAAACAGCTTGTACGCCTTCGGCGAAAGCTGGATCTTGCCCTGCTGATTTGCCAGACCCTGACCTTCCATGATGTCTTTTAGGTACTGCTGAATTTGTTCCTGAAACTTGTTCAGATTGGCGATCGCTTCCGGATCGGCAAATTCGCTGAGATCTTCCAGATCGATGATGGCCAGTTGCGCGTTCTGTTTTGCGTCTTCCAGTTGCTTCAGGAGTTCATCGATTTTTCGAAGCTCATCCAGAATCTCAATCGCTTCCGGTACCGACATCGCATCACGTCCAGTGAAGTCGTACTTCGCCGCCAGATGGTCTACCTGATACTTCTCGCCGAGTGTTTCCATCAGACTGATCAGTCGCCCGGCAAAGTCCGGGTCGGTCCGTTCCGCGCGATACCAGAGATTTTCGAGAGCGTAGATTTGTTCCTCTTTGACGGACTGCCAGAACGATTTCGAGAATTTTGCAGGTGGCTGAGCCTGCTTCGCCGCATTGGTGAATTGACGCAGGGCTTTTTTCTGAACCGCGTCGGTTTCGTATTTGCTGAGGATTTTTTCTTTGCGCTCCTGCAGCATTTTGAGGAGAGCGTCCAGGCTGGGGCCGAGTCCTGCAAACTGTCCGGGGTCCAGCCGGATGGCTTTTGCCAATTCTTCCTCTGTGAATTCCCGTGTCGAACCGTACGTCAGCATGTGCTCAAACGCGGGCGACACCAGGTCGGGCGGCGGTGACGATGGCGATGGGAATGCCTTAGGGTCATATTGCTGATAGGTATGTATCACGCCGCCGCGGTGCCGCGGCGAAGTGTCAGGTAATGGCTGATCGGATGATTGGTCATGCGACGCAGGTGATGTCATGTGAAAGATTCCGAGCGAGTGAATTCGACAGCATGTGCAGGCAGGCAGGCTCACACGCTCAGTTTGATTGTACGCAGTCAGTCGCTTTCGTCTGCTGTTTGTCTGAGAAACAGAGGCTGCGATTCCGGAAAGTTTCCGGGGCACTGGGGCAGGATACATGCGAAACCAATGCGGCCCATGGAGCCAGACTGTCGTCGCCGCAACTCAGAAACGTGACTGTTCGATCACTCATACTCCGTGTCCATATTTCATGACGCGGTCTCATCGAGATCCGGATCCGGCAATTCGCCGGTTTCCACGGCCATTCGCATTTCTTCGGGCAAAGCGTTCCAGGTGGCCTGATAAGTCGTCTCCAGCGGAATCTTGACGTGCAGGTCGGTCGTCAGAAAAAGTGGCATTTCGGGCATGGAATCGCCGACCGCCAGCGGTTCAATATAGGGAACACGTTCTCGACCGGCTTCGCAGGAGACCAGCAATCGATCCTTGCCCGCGGGAAACTGAAACTCTTCTTCCTCACTTTCATCCCAGATTACTTTGTGCATCCCGTACGGATCGCGCGGTGTCGGTGGAAACAGATCGACGATCAAAACATGAACGCCAGCTCGCAGAAAATCGATTGTCTTTTCGAGAAGATCACTAATGGCCGAGCGACTGTCTTTGTTTCCCGGAGAAATGATTTCGATGATCGCCACGATACGACCCAGGTGATGGCGGACAACAATGCGGTTTGAGCGAGCGGCATAAATTTCTTTAGCGCTGCGGCGGACCATCTGAGTCCCTGTGGAAGGTGCGGTCGCAACGCCACCCAGGCTGTCACCGAATGTTTCTTTTGTCATGTTGTGCATTCGCCGCTGAGCCTGGATCGCCAGAACATCGGGTTCTTTGATACCAGCTCGCTGTTCCACCAGAGCCGCCACACCCCGAGGTAAACAACCAGCATTGAGCGCGTCGGCCATTCTGACCGACCAACTTTGATGAAAGTGGTGAAACAGACCGCTCGGAACACGGGTCCAATCGTGAATTGGCATTGATCGTTTCTCATTATTGAATTCGCGCGTGCGACACCGAGATCATTATAGCAACGAGCAATCCTCGCGCCGACGTTCTTCTCACTCAAGTTAACTCGCTGTCGAAAACGCGGATTCACAGGTAAACTGTGCGATCTTGTGTGTGCTGCCTCTGTCCCTGCTGAGTTGGTTGAGTTTTCGCAATGCCTGTTGATAAATCCGGTTCACGCATTCGTCAAATGTTCGGTGAGATTGCCGGGCGGTATGATTTCATGAACCACTTTCTGTCGGCCGGCACGGATGTGTACTGGCGGTGGCAGGCCGTGCGGATGACGGCGCCGTTGAATGACTCGCCGATTCTGGATGTCTGCACCGGCACGGGGGATCTGGCGTTTGCGTTCCGGAAGAAACTGAATGGGGCGGCGACCGTATTCGCCACCGATTTCACGCACGGGATGCTCAAGCTGGCGGAAGAGAAGCGATCCGATCGGGACGTCGTGTTTCTCGAAGCCGACACGCTCTCACTTCCCTTTCCTTCGGACAAGTTTCAGGTCGTGTCGGTCGCGTTCGGCCTGCGGAACGTCTCCAGCACGATTGGCGGATTGAAGGAAATGACCCGCGTTTGTCAGCCGGGCGGGAAAGTTCTGGTGCTGGAGTTTTCACTGCCGGACAATCGTCTTTTGAGCCATGCCTATCAGTGGTATTTCCGCAATATCCTGCCACGGCTGGGTCAGTTGCTGGTTCGGAATCGGCAGGCAGCGTATGAATATCTTCCGCAGTCCGTGTCGGAGTTTCCAAGCGGGTTGGAGCTCACCGGGATCATGGAAGAGGCGGGATTGGTCAACACTTCCTTCCGCAAGATGACAGGCGGAATAGCGACGGTGTATCTCGGCAACAAACCCGAACATCCCTGATTCAAAGTCGTGTCGTTACCCGGCACAGGAAATCTGTAAAGCGGTCATTTCAATCGTTGACACAGGGTACAAGTTGGCCTCATTCTCAGTTCAACGTTTCCAAGCAGTGTATTTCACGCTGTTTGGTGAACCTCGCTCAACGTGACGCGACGTTCACCGTTGAACTGAAGGACAAACCCATGAAACTCTCACGACGATTCACATTGACGATGGCGACTGTTGCCCTCGTGCTGTATGCCGCGAAATCCGCGCGTTCGGATGAGCTGCAGATTCCGGAAAAGCCGGTTCCCGCCGAACCGAATCATGAAGAATGGATCATGGAAATCCAGCCAGCCGTCAAGCTGTCCGCCGTGCCATCGTTTCCGGTAGAAGTGCGATCGGCAGTTACCGGCGAAACAGCCGTAATCGATCCGGCGGCGTACTCAAGGATCTACAATTCGATCCCGTTCAATCGTGCGGAGTACGATGTGAACCCGAATTACCGACATGACTCCACGATGGAAATTCTGACAGGCAACGCGCGGCATCAAACAATTGTGCAGCACAATTTTGAACACAAGCAACCGGTCAGACGTATCCCGGCACCGAATCTGCCATCACGGATCCTGACGCCGTTTTCGTCATCGGGATTACTGTTCGGCGTACCGTTCGGATTTGGATACAGCCCGTTCGGATTTGGTACTGGATTTGGACCCTGGTAATTTGTGTGTGATTCTCGACATGGAGAGACAAACCACGGTTTCGCAGAAACGCAACCAACGACAACAGAGCAAACGGGTTTGTGGCAGAATGATGCCGCAAGCCCGTTTTTCGTTGGTGGTGCCGCCTCAGGTTCCCGCAGAGTCGCTCATTTTCTGCAGAATTGTCAGGTGCCAGCCTCGATTTGAACGTTTTTTGCGCAAAATCACATAACGGAGGTGAGTTTCGCAGATCCTGAAAGCTTGCGAGGGGTTTGAACGGCACTGCGAATACGCATTTCCTGTCCTCAGGGGATATTTGCCTTTCTGTTTGGGAGCACGTTCATGATGTCCATTCGATTTGTTCGTAAGGCGGTTGTATTCAGCCTTGCGATGATGTTTGTGTCCGCATTTGTTCAGGCTCAGCCGCCCGGTGGTGGTCGCGGAGGTCCTGGCGGGGTCGGGGGATTTGGCGGCGGACGGGGTGGGTTCAACGTCGATCGAGCGATGTTGCTGCGTGCTGAACAGATCCGTAAAGAACTCAAGGTAGAAGGAGCTCAGGCTGCCACGATCGATGCGGCCCTGGTAGCTTTCCGGGAAGAGCGATACGCCGCGCCGCGTCCTGATCGCGACGCCTTCAGCAAGATGTCGGAAGAAGAAAAAAATGCATACCGCGAAAAATCAAAAAAAGAACGTGAAGAACTGAGCAAGAAGATGGATGAGGCGCTCGGCGCAATGCTGGAGCCAGAACAGGCAAAACGTCTCGATCAGATTGCCATGCAAATGAAGCTCAACATGGTAACCGTGGCGACCTTGAAAAGCGACGACCTGAAGTCAAAACTTTCCCTGACCGAAGAACAGGTTGCAAAGCTGGATGAAGCCGAAAAAGCTGCAGCCGCTGACATGATGAAGATGTTTGAAGAAATGCGTGCAGCTGGCGGCGGCGGTCAGCCCGGTGGGAACCCCGGCGGTGGCGGTGGTCGCGCGGCAATGCAGGAAAAGATGATGGCTGCCCGCGCCAAGTCGACTGAGGCAGCGATGGCCGTTCTGACAGACGACCAAAAGAAAATCATCGACGAACTCAAAGGCGCCAAGTTTGAACTCGACATGCGCGCCCTCATGGGTGGCCGTGGAGGCCCAGGCGGCGACGGTGGTGGCCGTCCACGCGGCGAAGGCGGTGGCAGCGGGACTCGTCCGCCAGCGGAATAGTGGTGGTGACGGGACAAGGCAATTCCCCACAGAAGGAATGACGCTCCCTTGAATTCAGGGCGACAGCAATCAAAAGCTGTCGCCCTTTTTCATGCGTAATAGACGGGCGCGGCTGGATTTGAGACACTATCGACAAAGATGTCGTCCTTTTGACGATGATCGCTGAAAGTCTTTCAATGCGGCTGTTGATTATGGAATCGGTATTCGGTCATTCGGTATTCAGTCATTCGTTGATCAGGAAATGTACGCAGTGGTTGCGAGTCGTGATGATCGCGTGCTGTGTGATGCCGTGCATCTCGGAACATTTTGCTCTGGCCCAGCAGAATGGTGACGATGTTCGGCAGCGAGAATTGCTGAAAATGATTTCCGATACGGAACAGTCACTGGCTGACAAGCAGTGGCTGCGGGCTGTCGAACAGTTTGATGCGGCATGGGAGCGGGCGTGTGAACGGGAAGATCCGCTGCTGACAGCGTCCGGGGCGGACGTGAATCAGCTGGCTCCGGGCAAAACGCAGCGACTGGCAGGCGGACGTGCGAGGCTGGAAGAGCTGTTTCTCACGGCTGGAGAAGAATTCACAACGGAGTTTCTCGGACAGTTTGAACAGGCTGCCGAGTCCCGTATTTCCGATGCGGTCGCCTCCTCCGATTTCCCGACACTGCAGCGTCTGACGTTGCGGTATGCGTTTTGTCCGGCGGCTCAAAATGGTCTGCGGATTCTGGCGCGACAGGCGATCGATCGTGGCGATGATCTGGAAGCAGCGCTGCTGCTGAATCGGATGTTGCGCGTCACTGGAAAAAAGCCGAACCGTGAGGACTCCGCAGAGGTGTCTCTCCAGATTGCCGTTTGCAATTGGCGCGCAGGACTGAACAGTGATGCGCAGGAAGGCCTGGCAGAGTTGCTGGCCATTGATCCACGATCCGTCGCACTGCAAAAGCTGCCGATCCCTGCATCGGCCTCGATCACTGACTTGCAGAACTGGTTTACCGAGCTGACGGGTGTTCCCGCTGTGGGTGCGTCAGAGTGGACTCAGCCGGGCGGGAGTTATCGCCGATTCGCATCTCGCTCTCGTGGTCCGGCGCGGCTGCAGCAGAAATGGGTCTCCGATTCATTGACCGTGAACGATGTGCTGTATTCGGATCGCCTGAATCCCATTCTGCAGTCCCTGCGTA
>JBBJME010000445.1:0-3636 GCA_037719765.1 Planctomycetaceae bacterium | reverse complement strand
CTCGAAATGCGAATTCGAAATCAACGTTACGAAAGGCTGTGACTGCAAGGAGTGCGAAACGGAGTTGAACTGCTGTGGCAAGGCCATGGAGAAAGTTACGGAACTCGCAGTAAAAAATAGTTAGGAGTAAGACTCTAACTGCGCGATGCAGAGCCGTCGGAAAACCACAACATGATGTGCGCAATGCTGGGCCGGACCATATCAACATTATGAACTGGCAAAGCCGGAATCCAGTCCAGGTGAAGGAAGCTGCTGAGAAACTCTAAACAGCTCACTGCAAATTCATGCGACGAACTGTATTGTTTCTTCAGTCGGAGCGACTGGATTTGAACTTGCTTTGGGGGCAACCGGCTGAATTCAGTTCCGCATTTGATGTACAACTGCCACCGACCTATGCAGACTTTGCTGCGTCGGTCGCCCCAACCGAAGCGTCCAAGATGCCAACACCAGAATACTCCCGTTGGATCGACCGAGGCTCAATATGCTCGAAGCAAATGTACGCGGTATGCTCGGATGGGGATGAAGTGCTCCCCGAATCCTGGACCTGCAGACATGCTGCGCAAGAGAGAGAGGCAGCAGCGATTGAGCGGGGCCTGCGGGATTGTCTCCGCAGAAATACTGGTTAATGGCCTCTGAGCAGCAGTAGTCGATGTTCTGAATTGGTCAAAGTTCTTCGCGAGATCGTCTGTGGGCGTTTGATACTAACCACTTTGTTCGTCGTTGGATGATGAACCATCACAATCTACGTGGGCGACGGCCAAGTCCTTGCCCTGGCAGCGGCAGGAGTCCTTCGTTCTGAATTCGCAGTAATTCCTCGTGTGAAATCATCCATTCGCTTGAGTTGCCGCGACCGCATTGGCGCTTCGTCGCGACAACACGGTCGAGCCGACACCACTCGCGGACTGTGAATTCGGCTTTGTTCAGCGCCGCGGCAACTTCGGTGGTTGAGTAGAAGTCCTTGATTCGGCGTTGCGTAATGTTTGTATTCAACGCCGCCTCAATGCGTTCCAGTCGCTGGATGAGATCCTGTTCATTCATGAGTTTTCCTTGCTGTTCTCAAAAATCCAGGTGTGGGCTTCGTCGAGGACCAGACATATCAGCGGGATGTCGTCGCGGGAGAAGCGGGTGGATTCTTTCCAGACGTCGCCGTTGCGGTACGGGCGCACGATGGTCAGCGTGTGGCGGAGACCGGAACTCGTCTGCTTGCGCCAGACGCGGACTTTGATCAGGCCGTGGCGGATTTCATGTATGGGTTGCTTGGCCATGTGGTGTGCCTTTTTATGATCGTCCAGCGAATTGTTTCGTGTATTCGGAGTTGACTCGCCTTCGGTTTCGTCTGCGGCGCCTCCGAGGATTTCATCAAGTTGTCGTGTGAGGGACCTGAGCATCATGCGTTCGTCGTGCGTGAGACATCCGTCATTGGCAATTTCGACTGCCAGTACCTGAATGAGTCTGACGAAATGAATAAGGTCAACTGGCTGAAAGAGATCTGTAACGCAGCCATTCGAGACTGATTGCCGCACTACGTTGAAGCGGTATCGCCAGCCGGACTCTTCGTTTCCAAGTTTCCAGATGGCGGATATCAGTGGACCTGCACCGACAAGCATCATGGGCTTTGGACTAATTGATTGTTGTTGGATCTGAAGTGGTATTGGTGTCATGCGAATCCCGTCAATGTCGAGTGGCGTCAACGCCTGAAAAAGGTGGGTATGAAGAGCTGTCACTCTCTTCATACCCGGTGTGTTCGAATCGACTAATTCGCGATCTCATCCATCCACCCTTGTTCAAGGGCCGTCTCGATGAAGTCATCGACGACGTTGACGGAATGCTTAAGCCATTGCCTATTGATAAGAATGAACACATCGTTGATGTAGTCATCTTTCAATCTCGCCATCGCATAGTTCCGGAAGATCAAAAGTTCTTTCCAGAACAGATCCGCTGGGTACCCCCAGTATCCATTTTCCCAGCCGTTAGCCAGGCCACGATCGAGGAAGCCGTCAACGATATTGATGGCGTTCCCAAATGTGCCCTCGCCTGCATGCTCCAATAAGTCCCTGAAGAAATCTTGTCTCAGTTTCTCAAGTGCATGGTTCCGAAACGCGAGTAACGCGATCCAGAACACTGGGGGTGGATAAGGTCGATTCAACTGTTCTTGTTGCTCGTTCATTGTGTCTCCTTGTTGTTCCGCGATCTGTGACAGAGAGATCCGATGCGCGGTCATCGTGTCCCTCCCGCATTGCCGAAGCAATCCGGGCGAAACACTCCGCAAGGAGAACCGACTGACGAATCAGTCGGTTAAAACCAGGTGTAAAACCTGTAACAAAAACCGATCGAGTGGAATCAGTATTCCAGCGGTAACAGAATGGTTGTGACGGATCGGTCGTATTCTGTAATGATCCAGAACACGGTTCCTGTCCGGGAGTTGTATCGAGACATCAATCGTCCGCCGTGATCCACGGCGAGGCCATTTTCTTCTCGATCACGTTCATCCAATTCGCCCCAGTCACCAATTACGTGGCGATTGATGGCCTTGTTCACATCCAATTCTGACAGCTTGACATACGCTCCACGCGTGATTACGAGCTGTCCGAGTGGAAATCGAATTCCAAACACTGTGAGTGTCATAGCTTTGTCCTCCTGACATTGGGCCGATCGGATTGCATCCGATCGACACGTTTCTTATTCCTTATCCGACTGCACGATCCGGGACGAATGTGGCATCCTGATCCCAGATCCAGACGTAAGCCATGTTCACCACTTTTGACACAATCGGCAGATCATCACGACGAAATGACGTGGTGTCCTGCCAGCGATCTCCGTCTCGGTAGAGTCGCGAAACGGTGACATTGAACCAAACCTCATTTCTTTGGTTATGATTGGCCCAAATCGCCGCTCGGATACGTCCCAGACGGATTTCGTGTACCGGTTTTTGTTTCTCTTCCATATTCATTCCTCCATTGTTTCGCGTTCGACAGATTTCCTTTCTGTGTCGAACGCTGTTGTTGTTTGCTGTCGTGATACTCACGACGGCGTCGAAGTTGGGTTGTCCTGAGACAACCCTAAAACCAACTCAAAACCTGAGTTCAACCTGTGCTCACTTTGCGAGCGAGACTTGTTCATGCTGGTGACGTCCAGCGATTCGGCAGGCTGCGTTCCGAAGAATGTCAGGTCCACCTGTGGTAACTCAGATCCACTGCCCGTTGTTTTTCCTTGCTCCAGGGCCAGGAGCGATGAAACCCATAATGAGGGAGTCGTAACTTTTGAAATCTCCTTTCTGGTTTGAATGAATGAGAGGCAGCAGTTCCGGCTGAGCCACAACATGCACCGGAACATGCTTCACTTCAGGAAGTGACTGCAAGGCGCTGGCAATGCGTTCTGCTTTGGCTGGCAGAACTGTCAGCACAGTGATCTCAAAGCGGCGCGACTGAATCAGTTGTCGAAACCCGGGCAGCTTGCGATGCAGTGCGATGTCGTCCCGCACAGACTGCACAATGCGATCCCAGCGACCGCTGTGGCCAGCATCGATACGCGTCAGGCCGATACATCCGGACTCTGCGGGTTCGAGGTAATATGTCCCGGGCAGTAAGCGTCCGGGGAATCCATTCTTGCCAGGGTCGGTAGTCTTGGGGCCGGTGT
>JBBJME010000180.1:0-14233 GCA_037719765.1 Planctomycetaceae bacterium | reverse complement strand
AGTCTTTCACGTGATTCATTCGTTGATGCCGAAAGGCGTTGAGCACGAAAAATCTGAACTCACAACTGCCGCAGATCACCGGGTGATTCATTCGTTGATGCCGAAAGGCGTTGAGCACCTGCAATGCTTCGCGTTTTCGTTTCTGACGACGGCAGTGATTCATTCGTTGATGCCGAAAGGCGTTGAGCACTACGCATAACCGCCGCCGTGAGCCGCAGCGTGAGCGTGATTCATTCGTAAATGCCGAATGGCGTTGAGCGCGTGGAGGAGCCTGCGTCCGAGGCACGGGGCACATTGCAAATTATTCGATGTGCAAAATAGTGCACTCACCTATTTGCGTTTCGCCTGCCATCCCGTGTCGCGAGTCTGGCCGCGGAATTCCATGAGTTGCCAGCCGGTGATGGTGTCGCCGTCAAGGATGCCCTGAAAGGTCATCGGAATCTCGTTGCCGCCAAACTTCTGGATCACATCGAAAGTGATCTTGTTGCCTTCGCGACCGGATCGAGAATAATTTCAGTGACCGGATCGGCATTGCCTCGCCGCGCCTGCAGCAATCCGCTCAGTTTGCCATGGTCCAGTTTCATCGTCAGAGTTGAATTCACTGCCGTCCTACCGAATCGTCGTTCCAGGACCAGCTTCCGGTCGGGTCAATGCTGGCGGATGCTTCGAATCCAGGAACAGTTCGACAGTGACCGGTTTGATCGCAGCCGCTTCGGCGATCAGATCGACGGTCGGCTGCTCCACACCCGGATAGTCACGCCAGACCTGCGCAGCATAAGAGGCAGCATCGCTCCTCCATGATCGTCCGAATGACCACCGTCGCCGAAGACATACGCGCAGTCGTATTCCCGCTCAACCAGCGCAGTCACCATCTTCTGATTCTGAATATGCCAGTCGCGTTCAAGATTGTCCGGGTTACGCAGGTCGTTGACTCCGTCCTGAAGGAAGATGCGAATCGGCTTTCGTGCGGAAAGACGAATCAGGTCCGGATACGCATGGCCTCCGTGAATGTCCGTGAAACTGCCAATCATGCTGACGACATTCCGAAACTCATCTGGCCGATGCCACGCAACCGTGAATGCACAGATCGCTCCGCTGCTCGCTCCTCCGATTGCGCGACCGGCAGGATGCTGCGTCAGGTTGTACTGTGCACCGACTTCCGGCAGCATCTCGTCGATAATAAACCGAGCGTACCTGTCGTCCAGTACGTCATATTCACGATCCCGGTTATCGGGGTTCCCGGTGCCAATCGTGTCAGGGAATTCAGTGCCGCGCTGGCCCGGCGTGATGAAGATTCCAATCGTCACCGGAATCTGTTTTTTTGCAATCAGGTTTTCCAGCACGGTCGGGACGCGAAGCGCTCCGTTGGGATTCGTCGCCCGTGCTCCGTCCTGGAAGACGAGCACGCAGGCTTCCTGAGCGGCGTCATATTGCGCCGGAACAAAGATCCAGTACTGACGCGTCGTGTTTTCGATGATGCTGCTCTGAAACAGAAACGGGCCTTCGAGTTTTCCCTGCGGCACGTCGTCCTGTTTCAGCGAGTCTGCAGTCAGTGGATAATGAATCTCCGGCTTCGGTTCACGCCGACCGGGGCGAGTCACATCCTGAGCACTCGTCGAAGCCACGCACGTCATGAACGAAAGGGCTGAGATAGTCCCGATCAACAGGCGTTGCATTTGAACTGCTCCTGACGAGTTGTTGAAAAACGTGTCTGGAACTTTGGCGCCATCAGCAGACACCTCAAGAATCTGATGCCGGAGAGTTCCAGACACCTTTTTCAACGCGATTCGTTTCCATTTCGTACGATAACCTGCCAAATTCTTCAGTCAACGATTTGTCGAAGAAAACGTGATCGGCGCAATCCAGAAAATCTTCGTTGCCGGGTGTGTGGCGAACGGATCCGGAAGCTCACTGATTTCGGGCAATTCAGCCGCAGAAGCTGTTAATTCAAAATCGATTCCACGTTTCATAAGACGGACCAGGCAAAAGAAAACCAGTCTAACGTTGGGCATGCAACCACCATCCGAATTCTGGTTCACATAAGAACCGCGGTTTTGCACACACTGTGGGTCGGCGCAGCTTATTCCACCTTACAACTCCTGAAGGTCCGCGACCACCATTGTATGAATATTCAACTGCGGCACGGTCACAGTCACGCCGTTTACGGTTCTGGTCGCCGGGAGTTCGATTCCCTCCGGCTGCTGCAGGACACGAGTCACCGCATAATCCGCATTGAAGGCAATCTGAATGTTGTGAATGGGGACCGTCTCTTCGCGCAGGGGAACATCATCAATCGGCAAGGCATGGTGCGCGGTGGTATTCAGGTCATTGAAGAGGTGCACGATCAGACGTGAGCCGGTCTCGGTCGATTGCCGCATGATCGTGCTGTGGACGCCCAGGGTTCGTGCTGTTTGCGAATCAGCCATTGCTTGCGCGCTGCAGTTCGTCCATGCAGTCGTACAAACTCTGCTGCAGGTTCGGGACCTGAATAACGGCGATGCTGGGAGTCGCTCCATACGTCGCAGCCAGCAACATGCGGCGCTGGATTTCGGTTGGCGGAAAGCTGTCGTTGCCGTAGGGATTACCGTGGCTCAGAATAGACGACTCGCTGAATGCCACACGATGATTCGTACACGCCCAGATGTAAGCATTGGCGAAGGCTGGAACAATTGTGGTGCCACGATTGGATTCATCCATCCAGAACTCCTGATCCTTTCCAGTCGATCCGGAGTCACATGCGGATTGCGGCGTTTCAGGAGATTGCTGTCGTAGTACGCATAGAACGGATCGACGAACCCCATTTCACTCAACCGGACTCCGTGCTTCACCGCCAACTCGCGCTGCGGAGTATTCATCACAGACAATGTTTACCCGCACCCCAGCGTATCCTGCAACCAGTCCGGGACAGCAATCTGTCTAAACGACTGCTTGTCAAAAGGCTGGGGAAGGATCTCCCGATCCCAGATCGTCGCCGGTGCCTGTGCGAATGACGTTGTGGTGAAGAGTGACACTATGCAGCCAAGGCAGGTGATCCAGCCCAAGGTTCCAGGTCGCACCATCGTCAATCTGTCCTGCTGAATGGCCATCGAAGCGTGAAGGAGACAGTTTAGTTCCTCGCAGAATATTTGCATGCTTCACGGCGAAATCCTGCAACCGGCCTTCAGGAACGTGCGATGGAGGTTACACTCCTTGGTCTGTTCCCTGAATTCCCCGGAAAACGGGACAATGGGTTATGCGAAGTTGACCGACCTGCGCCGCGAAGAGTTTCATCCTACCGCCGGCCTGAAGACGCAATGCGTTTCCCGAAAGAAACGCGTATCGACTGCATCGCACATTTTGACAATTCGTCGTTCAACCCTTTTAACCCGGATCCCCAGGCAACGGTGCGCCATGGATTGCAGACATCCGATGAAATGATGTTCGGCTTTCTGTTCTTCACACGCGATGATGAAGCTCTGAATCTGAACATTGAACCGAAGACCGGGCATGTGACCGAAAACTGAGGACGTGAATGAATGATCGGCATCGTGGGGATCGTGCTCTCGCTGATACTGCTGATGTACCTGGCGTATCGGGATGTCAGTGTGCTGGTCCTGGCTCCGTTGTGTGCGTTGTTGGCGGTCGTCTTCGATGGAAATCTGCCGGTCCTGGCGACGTACACTCAGATCTTTATGGGCAGTGTCGGACAGTTTGTCAGAGACTTCTTTCCGTTGTTTCTGCTGGGGGCCATCTTTGGCAAGCTGATGGAAGACTCCGGCGCTGCGGCAAAAATTGCGGAGGTTGTCGTGCGTGCGGTCGGCGTCCATCGCACAATTCTGGCCACCGTGCTCAGTTGCGGGATTTTGACTTATGGCGGCGTGTCGTTGTTTGTAGTTGTCTTTGCCGTCTTTCCACTGTCGAGATCACTTTTTCGACAAGCCGATATCCCGCGACGACTGATTCCTGCAGCCATTGCGCTCGGTTCGTTCACATTCACGATGACGGCCATGCCGGGAACGGTGCAGATTCAGAATCAGATTCCCATGCCTTTCTTCCGGACAAACTCATTCGCGGCCCCCGGTCTTGGCTTCATCGGCAGTCTGATCATGTTCGGCCTGGGCATGCTATGGTTGAATTCTCAGGCCATGCGCGCACGTCGAAGTGGCGAAGGCTTTGGTGCGATTCTTCCGTCGGATAACGTGGCGGCGGATGCAGCGACAAATACTGATGCTCGGAAACTGCCCGCGGTCTGGAGTGCTTTTGCACCAATCATTTGTGTGGTAATGCTGAATTTTGTGTTCTCGCAGTTTGTGATCCCGAACTGGGACGCCACTTACCTTGCCGAAGAACAATTTGGCAAGACGGATCTCAACAAAGTCCAGGGCACATGGTCGACAATCCTTTCGATGGTTGTGGCCCTGCTGATCACAGTCGGACTGCATTTTCGATCCATCGAGAAGCTGAAAACTTCACTCGCCACCGGGGCCAGATCTTCGTTGCTGCCAATCTTTAACACGGCGTCTGAATACGGCTACGGGAATACCATCAAGAACCTGGCGGGGTTTGTGATCGTGCAGAAATTCGTCACCGGCATAGCGCCAGGGAATCCGCTGATCTCCGAATCGATTGCCGTGAACTCGCTGGCAGCGATGACCGGTTCGGCGTCTGGTGGTCTCAGTATTGCGTTGAAAGCTCTCGGTGACACGTACTACCAGCGCGGCATCGAAGCGGGCATCAATCCGGAACTCCTGCATCGCGTGGCCTCGATGTCCTGCGGAGGCTTGGACAGTCTGCCTCACAACGGCGCTGTCATCACGCTGTTGTTAATCTGCGGCGTCACGCATCGCCAAGGCTACAAAGATGTGGCAGTGGTTTCGATTGCGTGTCCACTCGTCGCTACGATCACAGTCATCGGGCTGGGAACGCTGTTCGGTTCGTTTTGACGTGTGGTACAGTCAGCAACGCGGCGATGCCCATGCCGCCGCCGATGCGCGAGATAAATCGAAGGAATGTTCAGCGCGAAGATTAGTCCGGGACTTGAAAATCAGGATGACAAGCATGTCACCACCCGATAAACTGTACCTTCGCGGTCAGACGATCCCCCTGTGGAGATTTGCAATGAATGAACAGCAGTTGTTGGAACGGATTACACTCAATCCAAAAATCATGGTGGGAAAACCGATCATCAAGGGTACCCGTTTAACCGTCCAACACATCCTTGGCATGTTAGGTCAAGGCGCGACTGCCGAAGAGATCCTCGAAGAATACAATGGCCTGAAACCGGAGGACATTCAGGCGTGCTGTCTTTTTGCCACGAAATCTCTGAGCGAGACCGAGTTCATGCCATTGACGACGGATGCGGCTTGAATGCGGTTTCTTGTTGACGAATGCACAGGGCCCAAAACAGCAAAATGGTTGCGTGATCAGGGACACGAGGTGTTTTCTGTTTATGATCAAGCACGAGGATTGGATGATGATGCAATCTTCAAGAAAGTGTTGAGAGAACACTGGATACTGATCACCAATGACAAAGACTTTGGGGAAAAGGTTTACCGCGAACAGTATCCCCATCACGGAGTCGTCTTTCTGCGACTCGAAGATAGTCGCTCCGAGAACCAAATTAAAGTCCTGGGACGCTTACTGGGAAGCCACGCAGAAAAACTGCCTGGCCAGTTTGTGGTGGTGACTGAGGGCCAAGTACGCTTCCGCAGGAGCGCGTCGCCTGAAATGCCACGCGAAATTCCTGACGAGCAGGAATCAGGGTAAGCAATTACATCCGCTGCCGGACCTGCGGTGCAGTCAACAATGCGGCGATGCCCATGCCGCCGCCGATGCAGAGCGCACCGATTGCGGAGTGTGACCTGCCGCGGGCGATATTCCATGCCAGATGTGTCAGCAATCTTGCTCCGCTGGCCGCCAATGGATGACCGATGGCGATGGCACCTCCTTCTCGATTGAACGCGATCAGATGACCATTCACCGTCCGGACTGCCGTGTCCTCGGCAGACACATCCAGCGAAAGTTTTAACGCCTTCAGGCAGGCCAATGCCTGAGCTGCGAAGGCTTCGTTGATTTCCAATGTATCAATGCTGGCCCAGTCCCGCTTTGCCCGTTGCATCAGAGTTGTGATCGCGTGAACCGGTCCGAGTCCCATCCTCGCCGGGTCGCAGCCGACGACGACACCGTCGATCCATTCAGCCAGGATCGGCCAGCCATTAGATTCCGCAAATTCCTGTTCGGCCAGCAACAGGACGGCAGCACCGTCATTGATTCCAGACGCATTTCCAGCTGTCACCGTGCCAGTGGTCTCGGGTTTCTGAAATACGGGCTGCAACAGCGCCAATTCGGCCGTTGTGACATCCGGCCGTGGATGCTGATCAACAGTCAGCTTGCCGGCCGCAACAACTTCGTCAGCAAAATCACCTCGTGCCTGTGCCGCTCCGAACAAATGCTGGCTGCGTGCTGCAAACGCATCCTGTGTTTCCCGCGAGAGATCGAAATCCGTTGCCAGTTCTTCCGCCTGCTCACCCATGTGGCGATTGCTGAAACTATCGACAAGTCCGTCGCGCTGCAGGGAATCAACAGCCGTTGCAGGATCCGGCGGCTGCCCTTTCGCAGGTCGTGCCATCAGCAATGATGACTGCGACATCGATTCGGTTCCGCCTGCAAGCACGGCTTTCGCCTCACCCGCACGAATCGCACTGACAGCCATCAACGCGGACTGCATCCCGGAACCGCACATCATATTGACAGTTGTTGCGGATGTCTCGACCGGCAGACCTAACTTGATCGCAACCTGTCGAGCCACATTCATCCCATGACCGGCGGCCAGCACGTTTCCGAGAATCACCTGATCGATCAGAGTGCGATCGATGCCTGCCAACGCCGCATGGCCGCCGATCACTGCCAGTGCTACGGGTGAAAGTTCCGCCAGGGCTCCCCGAAATCGACCAAACGGTGTTCGTTTTGCAGCGACAATCACAACGCGTTTCATGCGATGCTCTCCATTCACTTTACTGGTTCCATGCGAATCGTCATTTGGCTGACGGAGCGAATGATCGGAGTGAACTCCATCCGGTCAACGACATGCCGCTGCACATCAATGCCGGGAGCGACCTCAATCAGTTCGAGTCCCTCAGGTCGCAGGCGAAACACGGCGCGTTCGGTGACGAATAGGATGTCCCGAGAAGCATCGCGGGCCACCGGACCGCTGAAAGAGATCTGTTCGACCTGCCGCACAAATTTCGCAATGCGTCCTTCGTGTAAGATTTGCAGTTTGCCATCGACATAAGCGACTTCAAGCCCGTCGGTTGTCAAAGTTCCGCAGAACACGAGCTTCCGAGCATTTTGAGAAATATTGACGAACCCACCGACGCCGGCAAAACGCGTCCCGAACCGAGACACGTTGACGTTGCCGTGTTGATCCACCTGCGCCGCCCCGAGCGCTGCGAAATCCAGTCCGCCGCCATCATAAAAATCGAACTGAGACGGCTGATCGATAATGGCTTCAGGAAAGCTGGAGGCTCCAAAGCTCAGCCCGCCTGCCGGGATTCCACCGATCGGGCCGCTTTCAAGGGTCAGGGTCACTTCAGACAACAGTCCCCGTTCAGCGGCGACCATCGCGATTCCCTCCGGCAGCCCGATCCCCAGATTTGCGATCGCTCCCGGCTGCAGTTCATCGCACGCCCGCATCGCGATGATGCGCCGTGCATCAATTCGAGTTGGAGTGTTGCCAGTCGTCAATGAGATTGAGCCATGCTGCGGCGCCAGCCCATTGGCCGCCGCCGAACAAAACGCTGGATCGTACGGTTCCGCAAACGTCTGCCAGTGTTCGTGTTCTTCGGCCACCACAATGTGAGTGACCAGTCGGCCGGGGACTCGCACCTGTTGCGGCGGTATCGGAGTCTCCAGAATCCGCTTCACCTGCGCGATCACGATCCCGCCGTGATTGTGAGCGGCCTGAGCGATCGGCAAAACGTCTCCAATGACGGCTTCCTCGTCCATGACGAGATTGCCAAACTGATCCGCCGCCGTCGCGCGAATCAGTCCGACATGAATCGGGAACGCATGATACAGCAGCCATGATTTCCCCCGCAGCGTCACTCGTTCGACCAATTCTTCAGTCGTCTTCACATTCAGCCTGCCGCCGCCGTGTGCCGGATCGATGAATGTACCGAGCCCCACCTGAGTCACACATCCGGGTCGACCGGCAGCAATGTCGCGAAACAGATGACAGATGACGCCCTGAGGAAAATTATAGGCTTCAATTTCACCGGCCAAAGCCAACTGCCCCAATTGCGGACACAAACCCCAATGCCCACCGATGACACGTCGCAGTAAACCGGCATGAGCCAGACGATTCAGACCTCGCGTCTTTCCATCGCCCTGTCCGGCGGCGTAGACGAGCGTCAGGTCATGCGGCCCGCGATGCGAAAGAAATCGTCGTTCGAGCGCGGCCGTCAGCGATTCCGGATGTCCCGCTCCGACAAAGCCCCCGCAGGCGACTGTCATTCCATTCCGAATGAGCATGACCGCATCGTCCGCCGAACAGAGTTTGGCGTGTACCGGAGTTTGAGCCTTTGGATCTGTGGGCATATCAGAATGAAGTCTTAACTGGCGCGCGGCATGCGTCAGCTTGCCGGTACCTTGAAATATGTGTTTGGCGCCGCGGAGCCGTGGATTTAACCCCACCAGCCGCCGTTGACATGCAGTGTCTGACCGGTGACGTAAGATGACAAATCGCTGCACAGATACAGAATGACGGAGGCAATTTCGTCCGGATCGCCAAATCGTTTCATCGGGATCTGCGCCAGCATTTGCTCGCGGGCTGCTTCCGGTATCGAGGCTCCCATTTCGGTCAGCACTACGCCCGGTGCGACGGCGTTCACATTGATCCGCCGTGATGCCAGTTCGCGGCTGAGCACTTTGGTGAAGGCAATCACGCCGGCTTTCGCCGAAGAATAATTCGCCTGTCCGAAGAATCCGATCACTCCGGAAATCGAAGCCATATTCACAATGCGACCGCCGTCCTGCAGAAACGGCAATACGGTTTGACTGACTTTGAAGACTGCCGACAGATTTGTATCCACGACGGCATCCCATTCTTCATCTGTCAGGTTCTTCACAGATCGATCCCGCAGAATCGCTGCGTTGTTCACCAGAAAATCAATGCGTCCGAATTTCGCTTTCACTGCTTCAAAGAACGCGGTCATTTCGCCGCGACTTCGAACATCTGCCGCCATCACCAGGCCTGCGTCGCCCCATTCTTTGGCTGCGTCTTCAGCCCTTTGGCGACACACGCCGGCAGCGTCATCAAAATAATTCACCGCAACATTTGCCCCTGCGCGCAACAGCATCGTGGCTGTTGCTTTGCCCAGCCCCTGAATGCCGCCTGTAATGACGGCCACTTTGCCGGACAGGTCGATTGAGATCATTATGCGTATTCCTCGGTTGCGGTTGCCGGACTCTTTGAGTGGGTATGACGATGAACTCGACTCGGAGAGTCAAGCTACTGAACCTTGCTTCCAACTCGTCGCTGCGAATGATAGCGTATCCCGCGCAACGACTCATTCCCTTCCTCCAACTTGCCTGCCGTTGAGACTGCTATGCTGTTTACCTCCGTCGATTTTCAAAAGCCCGGCAAACAGCAGGGCTTTATGCAAGTGCCGTATTCGCACAATCTGGGTGGCTGGGCCAACGTGATGATTCCTATCACCACTGTCGCCAATGGCAGCGGTCCGACGGTCTTGATTCTTGGCGGAAATCACGGAGACGAATATCAGGGGCAGATTGCTGCGATGAAACTCGCACGGGAACTGACGCCGGACATGGTCACTGGTCGCGTCATCCTGATTCCATCGCTCAATTTTCCCGCAGCTCGTGCGGCGACGCGCCTGTCGCCCCTTGATGGGATGAATATGAATCGTGCGTTCCCGGGTGAACCGGAAGGCAGCGTGACGAGCCAGGTCGCACACTTTCTGACGACGGTGCTGTTCCCGCTGAGTGACGTGGTGATCGATATCCATTCCGGTGGTCGCAGCATGGAATTCGTCCCTTGTTCGCACATGCATCTGGTTTCCGATCTGGAACAACGCCGCAACATGCTGGCAGCGATGCTCGCATGGAACACCGATTTTTGCTTCCTATACGCCGATATTGCAGGCAGCGGCCTGCTTCCTGTCGAAGCGGAGAATCAGGGCAAACTGGTGGTAACCACGGAACTTGGCGGGGGTGAATGCATTCCTGCCAGTGTGCACCGGATCACTCAGAGTGGCCTGAGAAATGTACTCATCCATGTGGGAGCGTTACGAGGCCAGGAACAAACACGCGAGAGTCTCAGCAAAGCACCGACCATCCTGACACAGGCGCTGAACCGCGAAGATTATCTGCTCGCCCCGGAATCCGGCGTGTTTGAAGTCTGCATCGAGTTGGGTGAACATGTGCAGAAAGGTGACACTATCGGTCACATACATCATCTGGAACGTCCCGATCGACAACCGGAGACCGTTGTCGCTCTTAGCAACGGCTATCTCGTCACTATGCGAGCCCCCTGTCTTACACAGCAGGGCGATTGCGTGGCCGTGATTGCGAAACAGGTGAGTCTTGATGAAGTCCGCAACGTATAACGACATAGATCGACTTCGACCGTACTGCCGACGACCAGAGGTGATTCGACGACGTCATTTTCCGCCGAACGGAAAATTTAGGGGCCATCCAAAGTATTGACCAAATAGGGCGTGAGCAGTTCACAAGACAACGGTCGTGCGTTTTGCATGATGAACATTCTGTTTCAAGCTACCGATCCGACGTGATCGGGCTGAGCAGAGTCTTTGCCGCGGCGTTGAAGCGGGGCGCGGGAGTGACGCTGTTGGCGGAACGGCGTTTGGCGAAACCTGCGATCGTTTGCAGCCACAGTTCCGGAGACAGGTTCAGGCGATCCAGAATCGGGGGCACTTTCCCGCCCGATTAACCCAGTCGCGACCGAATTCGTTCCTGCAGGTCTGCCAGTTTTGTCTGCAGTTCGATTATGGACTGACCGGATAACTCCTCAGTGCCCGACACTGCATCTCCCAGAATCTGCTGGAGCGCTTGAATCGCCCCGATCACGGTGCCTTCTTCACGACCTCTTTCAATGCCCTGCTCAATCCCTTGCTTTCGAGCACTCGACAGCATCCAATCGTAATCTCGTTGGGCTTTTTCGCGTTGATCGTGCATCGCTTTGTCCTCTGTCTTTGAAGAGATTGTTTCAAGGCAACCGATTGCCCGTTGAAATGCCAGATCGGGAAACAATCGCCGAAGGTCTTCATCTCAAATCGATGATGCGCCTGGCCCGAATCCGGGAAGAGATTCCCTGTCAGCAGGCAGATCGAAATTGTCGTATTCAATTGAGTATAGTCGTCACCCTCAGACAACTGATCGGTATACATCTCACTCGCATAATACATCATCCGCTGCAGCAGGCCCGGATGAATTGAGATCTGCATTTCGATGTTGAAAATGCGACCCGCAGAATCCTTCGCTTTCACGTCCAGAACCACCAGCTTTGCCGTCTCAAATTCCTGGTAGCTGAAAGGATTCAGAATGGTCACTTCCGAGATCGGACGCTGCAGTTCCAGAATCGCATTCAACAGCCCGATCAAGGCGACTGAGTTTTCCGGACTGCCAAAGATCTTTTTGAAGACAAAATCCACAAATGCCTTGATTCCCAGGGCCATCACTTCGAAACTCCGCACAGACTTGGAACATTCGTTGCAGACCATGTCCGAAAGTCTAAACGACAAAGCCCAGCACTGGCAAAGCCAGTGGCACACAAATCTGAATTCAACTCACGCGCCTCATCAGTGCCACCCAGCCGAAGTACATCCCGGCAGGCTGTACCCGCTTGGAAAACCATGCGGTCCGCCGTACTGTTCACGCATCCCAGGTTGACAGCCTGGAACGTACTCTGAGTTTCTCTGCCCGTCCGGAACGGAAATGTCATGCCGCGAATCCTCATTGCTGAATGTAAACAGGAAGTCTCCACCTTCAATCCGCATCTCAGCGGATACGGGGATTTCGGAATTCGACGTGGGAGTGAGCTGATCGATTACCACCGTACTGTGCGTAACGAAATCGGCGGTGCGTTGGCGGTCTTTGATCTGGCAGCTGATGTAGAAACTGTCGCTGCGTACAGCGCGTTCTTTATTTCTTCCGGCGGTACGCTGGCCAAAGCGGCGTGGGAACGAATTGCTGGCGAGTTTCTGGACGCGATCCGGGCTGCTCCGCCGGTGGATGGCGTTTACTTCTGTATGCACGGAGCCATGGCCAGCGAAGAAGAACTTGATCCCGAAGGCTGGTTGCTGGCCGAAACGCGAAAAATTCTTGGCGAAGAAATCCCGATCGTCGTTTCACTGGACCTGCACGGAATTCTGACAAACCGCATGCTGGAGCACAGCGATGCGATCGTCGCCTACCACACGTATCCGCATGTGGATTTCTTTGAGACGGGCGAACGGGCTGCGCGTCTGCTGCTGAAGATTGTGGCGGCTGAAGTCAAACCGGTGACAGCGAAAGTGGCGATCCCGGCTCTCGTGCGCGGCGATGAACTCATCACGGCGACCGGGCGCTTCGGCGAATGTATCCGCTTAGCGCAGGCGGCTGAGACCGGTCCGCGCGGGCTGTCGGCGGCATGTTGCTCGGCAATCAATTACCGACGTCCCGGCACTTCAAACCTATAGTTTTGTCGTGACCGACAACGACATGGAACGTGCGAAACACGAAGCGTTGCTCCTCGCGGCGAAGTTCTGGGAGAACCATGCCGTCATGCACGTGCCACTCGTCAGTCTCGACGAAATGACAAAACTTGTGCTGGCACATTCAAAAGGCACAATGGCTCTGGTGGATGCCGCTGACGCGACAAGTTCGGGTGCGTCGGGCGACAGCAATGCGATTTTGCGGAAGCTGATGGCGGCGGGTTACACCGGCCGCACGTTGCTGCCCATCGTTGATTTGGCCGCCGTGAAGGTGGCCTTCGCCGCTGGAATCGGTGCCAGAATTGAAACGACGGTCGGCGGGACACGCGATTCGAATCGCTTTCAACCGCTGGGTATCACAGCCACGGTGCGACTCCTTTCCGACGGTCGATTTCGAAGTGAATCCTTCGGGGAAGAATGGCTGGCTGGTCCCACAGCCGTGCTGGAAGCCGGTAACTTCACGATTGTCGTGAGCAGCAATCCTGTCAACCTTTATGATCGATCGTTCTACTTTGCGCACGGCCAGAATCCACAGAACTTCGATGCGGTCGTGGTCAAATCCCCACATTGTCAGCACCACATGTACGCTGACTGGTGTGCAAGAATGATCAACGTGGATGCCCCAGGTTCGTCGTCCGCCAACCTGCCGTATCTTGGCCATACGCGCTGTCCGCGGCCCATATTTCCGCTGGACAAGAATGCTGAATTCCTGTCTGAAGCGAAAATCTTCACGAGACGGTGATGTCACGCATCTGGCACAGTCGTTACGACCGGATTGTTGAGTCTTCGGCTTTGGTGACAAAACGAAACACCGCGGCGACTCAAGGGAAAACTGCAACCTAGCTTTGAGGCGGTCGCCGGTGCTTTGTCACCCCAACAGTTGAGACATGCGCCGATCGCCGACACCTGCACTCTTTTCCCCGAGACACATCTATGACGCTTCCATCTTTCAACTATCGACTTGTCACCCGCAGTGATTTCGATGGTCTGGTCAGTGCGGCATTGTTCCGTGAACTGCAGATGATTGACGACATCAGCTTCGTGCATCCGAAAGACATGCAGGATGGACTGATAGAAATCACCTCTCGTGACATTATTACGAACCTGCCTTACGTCGCCGCCTGCCACTTGTGCTTTGATCGTCATCACAGCGAAGTTCTCCGGAACGGAACCACAGTTCGACAGAATTACATTCTGGATTCCGATGCCGATTCTGCAGCCCGCGTTGTCTACAATTACTTTGGTGGTGCATCACGCTTCAGGAATATCAGTCTCGAGATGATGACCGCTGTCGATAAGTGTGATGCAGCCCGCTTCTCGCGCGAAGAAATCCTGCTGCCAAAACGCTGGGATTTGCTGAACTTTATCATGGACCCTCGAACCGGCCTTGGGCGATTTCGGGACTTTCGCATTTCGAATTATCAGCTGATGATGTCACTGATCGACTTTTGTCGCAGCCATACCATCGAACAGATCCTGGCCCTGCCAGACGTCCGCGAGCGAGTGGAACTGTACAATCTTCA
>JBBJME010000444.1:0-3666 GCA_037719765.1 Planctomycetaceae bacterium | reverse complement strand
AACGCGGGACCGATCAACACGCCTGATGCGACCAGGGTACGCTGCCCGAGATAGCTTGAAATGCAGGCGCGGAAACGGACTGCCGTTATCTTGGAAGTTTCCGAGTGAATCGTCGAACAATTGGGCGAAGGGAACATCGTCGCGCTTGACGGCAACCCTGTTTCTTGGAATGCTGCGAAATGTTCGATGCACGGGAAAAACCCCGGTCGTGTGACTGACCGGGCATCTCAGTTTGCTCTGATTCCCTCCGACAACTTGTTACGGCTCGCATCGCGGCCACAAGCCTCGCCCCCACGGCCCAGTTAGATCCTTTCTTTTCAACAACTGCGCATTTTGCGCGCATCATTTTGTGTCGTCATGTGATTTGAGTATTTGGTTTATGATATTGCTGATGGTGGACTGTCAGGATGGCGGACATGACGGTGTGGCCGTGTGTAGTGACTCTCCAGCGACGCGTGCGTGGAATTTTGGCGATGAGGCGATGGGCGTGCAGAAGCTTGAGCAGTCGGCCGGTACGATGACTTTGTCGACGGTGTTCAAGATCGTCGGTCGTCGGTTCGTTGAGCTGCTCGCGAATGTTGGCGTTGCGAAAGCCGTGAAGACTGTGTTCACCCCGCATCACGGCAGCCAGCAGATTAACATCGTCTTTGCTCGCAGGGTTCAGAGCACGATGGCTGCGAGTTTCTGTGCGAGCTCGTCGGCCGATACTTTGAATCTGCTCCTTGAGTTTTCCGGGGTCCGGCACGACCGCCAGTGCATCCAGATAACGTCGATTGGCTGCCATGCAGACTTCCCGATAACGCGGCATGTTGCCCACGCCTTTACCCATCGGAAACCAGTCCGTCACAATTTCGCCCTTTCGCTTTCCTGATCGACGCACTTTGAATTCTCTCGGATTGTTGATCACTGTCTCGATTCGCAGTACGCACCCGAATTTGTCGTACATTTTCATCCAGTTCTCTTTCATCCGATGTTTCACCCGTGCTCCGGGAAAACGTTTCTTCTTCATGTCTGTAAGTACTTCCCCTTCGAAGCGACCGTGCATTTTGCGACCGAGAAAGGTCAAGACATCCTCGGCGCTGAAACACAGCGTGGCGTGTTTCAGCAATTCTTCATACGGAGCCTTCAAAGCCTCAGCATCACGAAACATGACATCCGTGGCATACTCGGCCTGATCCATGACCCAATAGTACTCCATTCCCGCCAGCACGTCCTTCAACTGCGGATTCACTCGACGAGCAATGGCCGAGAAGACTCGTGGCCAGTTCGTTGTCTCCATGCGATCGGCAAACTTCTGAGCACGCGCACAATCACTGATCCAGAGGAAAGCGTTGTCCTGTTTGCGATACTCAATGCCATGCTTGTCGAGCTTGCGGGCCAGCCATTCATGGCCGTTCAGACAGATCTGAATGACGAGCGGAAACCACGACTGAATGCGAACATGCATCAATCCGAAATCGCGATCCATGAAATAGAAGTAATAACACAGACACTTGCGAGTCGCATTGACCAGCTTCGGTCGCTTCTCAGCCGGAACCACCTTGAAACTCTGACACGGCTCAAGTATCCGCAGGACACAGATCAACCCCTGAGTGATTCCATCACGTTTGGCAATCTCTTTAGCGTAATCGTCCTTGCGAAGCTTTCCGTTGATGTATTCAAACGGGCGTCCGAGTGTCTCTGCGAGTTTCTCGGCATGGATCTTCAGCCGCTCAGATTGCTGCTCCACGAATTTGCCGAAGTCCTTGATGAGCAACCCCTGCCGACTGAGCAATCCTTCCATGGCATCCGACCAGCCAATCGGCAGATAACCCTTGAACAACATTCGATCAAAGCAGGAGATGACTCCCGTGATGCGATCGCTATACTTTTCCACAAAAGAATTCACAGCGGCGTTCTCCAGGACATGGTGTCGTGATAAACCCATCGTCCAAAGAGAACGCCGCCTTTCCCATTCCTTTGCGGATGACTCCGCGATTTTCGCCGAGTTGGTTTGTAAAATAAACCAAAATATCTGGTGAGCCCCTTTCGCTTTCACCGTCGCATCGCCCTCACCTCAAGTGGGGCGATGCGACGGTGAAGGCGAAAAGGGGCGGCCCCTTTTGCAGAGCCCGAGCTGAGCTTCGTCTGCACTGAAGGCCGCGCAGTCAGTTTGGGTTGCGGGCGAAGCCCGCGCTAGGGGACAGGGGGATATTACGTCCGACGATACATGCACCGGTCGGTTCGGCGTTTTGTCATTTTGCCGTAATGACAAAACGACACAAGTCCACTTCCGCTGACAGTGGATATTTTGCCGACACCGATCTTGCGATCAACGTGCGGCGGATTACGATGTAAGTCAACGGGCCGCGTTATAGTGCGGCACTAAACATCGCCGTGCGATGCTAAGTTGAGTCGGCGCTGTGCGTGTCGGCTCCCCAGCATCCGGAGACACATATAAAGGATCAGTCGTGTCGGTATCCATTAACGCCAGCATGAACGATGCGATTGCGCTGGTCAAAGCAATCGAAGATTCAATCATCAACTGTGACGAGGGGAGGCTAATCTGGGCAGACACACTTCCGGCCAGAGTCTTGACAGCGTTGCAAAGATTCCCGCAGCCGCTGACGGCTCCAACGTCGAACGGTAAGACCGAACGCGTCTCATTGGCCCACCAAGTGGTCAGTGCGTGCGGGGACGAGTTGAATTCTTTTATGGACCAGCTTTCTGCGAAGGGTCAATTGACAGAAGATCTGGAGGTCAGATTCGTTTCTGCCCTTGTCTATCTCTGTCTGATGCCACAGGAGAATTGCAATGAATACGTCATTAACAAAATCCGGTTAAAACTGTGGGAATTGCGAAATCTGCTGGCACTTGCTGCAGAGCAAAGTACCACTGCAACATCAGCGAAGCCTGAGAGGTCCACCGCGTCCGAAGAAGAAAAGCACGAGGGTGAGCGTCTGCTCAATGTGACTGATATTGATGCTGCGCCGTATCGTGACGGCGCGACGTGGTGCACAGGACGCTATGCTCTTGAGCGGTATGGCATTCAAAGGAATTTTCTGACCAAGGCGTGGAAAGAGGCGGCAGGTTACTGCGACGTCAAGATTGAAGCCCCTCGGGACGCCGATACAGGCACTAAGGAAAGACAAGTATTCCTCAGAATTGACCTAAAGAGCTTGAGTAATGGAATCGAAAGATTTAGAGATGGCAAAGGTCAGGAATAGGTTCAGGAATTCCTGACGATGAGTTCTTGCAGAATTTTCTGAAGAGATTCTTCGCCTGCGAATCCTTGCGAATGCCTGCGTTCAGGCCATTAAGACCTCAGGAACTCACCTGAGGTTTTTGTTTTTGAGTTCCTGAGGACAACCGTCTGTTCCAATTTCTCGCAGTGGTTAAATGAAACCTTTTGCGAGGAGCAAAGCACATGGCAAAAACTGCCACCGTCCAGCACGAGCAATTGTTGCTCAGACCGCGCGAGGCCGCGCTAAGCCTCAACATTTCCGAACGCCAATTGTGGCAGCACACTCAGCCGCGAGGACCAATCCCTGCGACACGAATCGGCAAGTGTGTCAGGTACAGCCGCGAGTCCTTGGCAGAGTTCATTGCCGGGCAGCAATCTGGCAGCGACGTCTGAAGCGTAACGCTCAGCATTGATTGCGACACATCAATTAGTAAACCCGGCCA
>JBBJME010000443.1:0-3667 GCA_037719765.1 Planctomycetaceae bacterium | reverse complement strand
GAGCGCTAGCTCACGGTTTTCACGGAACCGGACGCTAGCGCATTCCGGCCGATAAGACAGTAATAAACCCCTCCATTGTAAGGCGGCATGTTCGGATGCTTGATTTGCGAATGTGAGTGTTCCACAACCTTTTTGTGACGACGCCATTCTCAGTCGCTCACTGATACTGGCATGAGCGACGTGGGAACCAACGCGCGCAGATTCAGCGCCTATCTGGCGTTGCTGGAGTGATGACGGGGTGCTTGAGATACTGCGCTGCACATGGGAGGCTCTCGAACAGCATCAAACTGAATACAACAACGCATATTACGTCGTACTGCGAGCCCGTGCGGAATCGGCAGAATTGAATTCGTGCCAGCTGTGTGAGTTCTGTCGGCAGCTCTTCCTTTGCAAACAGTGAACGAAGCGTGGGTCCGCCAGAATCTCAGCCGCGCCCGAAAAGTCGTCGCCACTTTGCTGCGAGCGGAAGTCGCCGGTAGACTGAAGGATCGCCGTTTCCAATCGGTTGATGAAGAACTGATCGCCCTGGGATTGTTGAAGTATTGTCAATAGGGCGCTCATCAAACTGAAACGCACGAAAGCTGCGTAAGGGTGAGAAGGTTTCAGATTGTTGCCAACTGTGAGTATATTTGAAATGTACGACAGATTGCCGCAATGCGACAATCTGTCGCACGGTTGATCCAGTACCCTGAAGCAGGATCTTGACTATATCGCGCCGATTCTGCCCCGTTCTTCCGATGTCCCATTTCTGGATCCCACACACCATGAGCATGAATTCCGCGTCCTGGTGGAAACGTTACGGCTGGTTGCTGGCGATTGGAGTTTGCCTTCCGATCGTACCGCTCGTGGTTGTGGGGCTCACGGCAAGTCGTTTTGCGGAACTGGAGCAACTCACGGAATTCCACACGACCGTGGCAGAGAATCGATTTCGACTGATTCGCGTTGCAACACAACTCGAAATGGCGATTGAGGCGTCCGGCGTCACCCCGGAGTTGGAACAACTGAAAGATGACTCACGTGTTCGAGACGTCTGGCTACCCACTCTCCTGAAGAACAATCAACGACTCTATGCCGCCATCGTTGATCCGGCGGGGCAAATCATCGTCCACAGTGAACCGAAGTCCGAAGGCCATCCGCTCGGAATTGCCTGGTATGACACAGTTGTTCAAGTCGCGGGAGTGGGCGTTGTCAAGGTCCCGACCAGTCCTCTGTCGCCGGATCGACCGGCCTACGATGTGAGGGTGCCCATCTTCCAAAAAGGAAAAGTCTTCGGGGAACTCCATTCCGGACTTTCCGCCGAAAGTCTGGATAGACGACTGGAGCGACTCTATTGGGAAGTGATGCAGAGTTTTCTTGTACCGACATTCCTGGCCACAGGCATCGCGGGTCTGGCGTATTTGGCCTTGGCCCAACTCGCGATCGCGAACAAACGCGATCAGCGCGTCTTAACCACCGCGATTGCCGAACGTTCGCGCGAACTGCAGCAGATCGCAGTTGGACTCGCTCACCAAATCCGCAATCCATTGCATGCCATTCGCCTGAATCTCCATGTCCTCAGCAATTGGTACTCACGTAAATCGCTGCTGAGTCCTGAAGACCTGGCCTCGATACTGACAGGTTCGTCGGAGGAAATCGACCGGGTGGAGCAGATTATTCGAGATCTCCTGCGTTATACGATTCCCGAACACGGACAATGCGAGCGGGTGAATCTCGCGACCGAGCTACAGTCCACGGCGAACCTGATGCGAGAAGACCTGAAACGGAAAGAGACCGAACTGGTCATGCCAGAGTCGCTGCCAGCGACCTGGGTGAACGTCGATTCCTCCTCGTTTCGACAAACGCTGATTCATTTAATCACATTCGCGCAGAACAATGCGGGCTCTAAAGGCCGGATTAATGTGGTCGTGACACACCGCGACACCCATTGCGAACTTGACATCACCGACAACGGCTCTACTCTGTCGGAGATTCAGCGAGCTCATTTGTTTGAACCGTTTCAGGCGACGCAACCAACGGGTTCGAGCCTCGGCATGGCCCTGGTAAAGTCAACCGTGGAACGAGCTGGCGGCTCAATCCAGTGCATCGATCACTCCCCAAAAGGCAACAGCATTCGAATGCGACTGCCGCGACAGACTCCTCTCTCTGAAAAACGTGCTTCTTGAAGAATAACCCGACAATTTTGATCGTCGATGACCAGTTGAATGAGCGCGAAGCGCTGAGTCGGATGCTCCGCCAGGAGGGATTTCTTGTCGTCGCAGCAACCAATGCGGATCAAGCGACTGGATATTTCGAGGAGCCCATCGATCTGGTCATCAGCGACTTGAGAATGGGTGAGAATTCCGGGATGGATTTACTTCGTCTCTGGAAAACGCGGAAGCCAGCGACGCCGTTCATCATGATGACGGCCTATGGCGATGTCACGAGTGCGGTCAATGCTATGAAACTCGGGGCGGCGGACTATCTTTCCAAACCGGTCAACCCCGAGGAGCTCTTACTGCTGATCGAGAGATGTCTCGAGTTCCGGCAAAAAGACGAAACAATCCGTCATTTAAAAGAACGACTTGATGAGCGTCTCGGATTCGAAAAGATGGTTGGGAGCTCGAAAGCGATGCTCGATCTCTTCGACCAGGTGCGCCGGGCAGCCCGCTCTGTCTGCACGGTACTGATTACAGGCGAATCCGGCACTGGGAAGGAGCTGATCGCCGAAGCCCTCCACCATCACAGCATGCGATCCCACGGTCCATTTGTCACTGTCAACATGGCGGCGGTGCCCGAGCATCTCGTGGAAAGCGAACTGTTCGGCCATGTGAAAGGCGCATTCACAGGGGCCATGGGAGCTCGTATTGGCCGCTTTGAAGCTGCTGATGGCGGCACTTTGTTCATCGATGAGATCGGAGATTTCGCACAGGCATCCCAGGCAAAACTGCTCCGAGTCCTTGAGAACCACAAAATCACCCCAATCGGAAGCAATAACGACCGGCAAGTCGTTGTTCGCGTCGTGGCGGCGACCAGTCGTCACCTGGACCAAATGGTTAAAGAGCAGAGATTTCGCGAAGATCTCTACTACCGCCTGAATGTCGTCACCATTCATCTGCCACCATTGCGTAATCGACCGGAGGATATTCCCCTCCTGATCGCCCACTTTAACAAGTTGCTGTGCGCATTACAGAACAGGTCGGCGCTGCAGCTCGATTCGGAACTGCTGGACTTTCTTTATAAGTATGAGTGGCCAGGCAATGTCAGGCAGCTGCGCAATGCGATGGAAAGCATGGTCGTGTTGGCTCGCGGTGAATGCCTGACCATGGACGATCTTCCCAGGACCATCGAAAGTGAAGTGATTGGGGAATCCACTTTGAGAATCACGGATGGTGGTATGCTTCGCGATCTCCAGCGATCGGCTGTGGAGAAGGCACTGCAAGAACACGTCGGGAATCGAACGCGTGCAGCGAGCGCTCTGGGAATCTCCGTGCGTACGCTTCAACGAAAGCTGAAAAGCTGGGGCGTGGAAAACAACGACGTTGCGAATCTCTAACAAGGGCAGTGCCCTCGACCCCGTTGGCCTGCCGGCGCGATACCAAAGAAGCCGCTTAGGATCGAACGGTCAATAAGTGTCTCGTCAAAATCAGCCGTTGAGCGCTAGCTCACGGTTTTCACGGAACCGGACGCT
>JBBJME010000179.1:0-14311 GCA_037719765.1 Planctomycetaceae bacterium | reverse complement strand
AGCCAATTTTCCAATAACTTCTCGGACAAGTTCTCGGACAAACTCGATTTTTCAAAATCAAAATCGACGTAAGTCCTTGTCCTGTATAGTGCACTCGAATGGGCTCGAACCATTAACCTTCGGTTCCGTAGACCGATGCTCTATCCAATTGAGCTACGAGTGCGATACTGATGCAGACCGGTGCATCGGGTCCGCGTGATTGCGAAGTTTAGCTTTGGACCGATAATTCGCAAGTTGCTTCAGGTCAGGACCATCGTTCCGAGAAAAAGTTCGCATATTGGGAAGAGAATTCGCCTGGTCGGAACGCGATGAATGGGACAGGGTGCTTGAAAACCCTAAAAAATCCCAAGCATGTCTTTCGCGTCGTCAGTCATGCGATCCGGTGTCCACGGAGGTGACAGAGTAATCGTAATGGTCGCTTCATCCACATCTTCAAGTCGCTCCAGTGCCATTTTGGCTTGTTGTACGATTTGTGGTCCCGCAGGACAGGCCGGGCTGGTGAGTGTCATTTCGACGGCCACTTTGCGGTCTTCTTCATTAACGGAATAGATAAGCCCCAGATCGACGATGTTGACCATTAACTCCGGGTCAATCACCTGCTTCAGTGTTTCGATAAGCTCTTCGGCTGTTGCCATTTGCGGGTCTCTTTTTACGGAAAATGACTGGAAGGAACAGTATTTACCACGGCAATTTCAGTTGTTGTCTTTCGGCAGTTCTGCCCAGACAGCGTCATCACGAATTTCAGTACGAAACACTCGAATCGGCTCTGTTGCTGGCATGCAGAGTGCCCTGCCGGTTTTCAGATCAAAACGAGCGGCGTGCCGCGGGCAAACGATTGAACAACCCTGAATCGGTCCTTCGGTCAGCGGCTGTCCGTCATGCGAACAAACGTCTTCGATCACAAAGTAGTCAGATTCGATTCGTATCACAAGAGCTGGCATGTCATCCACAAAAACACTGCGGCGTTCTCCGGATTTAAGCTCGTTTGTTCCAATGACGCGTTCCATTTTTCTCTTCTAACTTATCGACGTGTGCGCGGACTGACGTCGCCGTGCGGTTACGATTCGGGTGACGTGGGATGACAGTATAGTCGGCAGACAGCGGCAAATGACAAGTTACGAAGCCGTCCGAAAGCAAGTTCGTGGATTCTGGATGTTGATTGACGTTCATCTACCGAACGAATGTGGCACAGTTTTCGCATTTGCGGGAGTCTGCCGGTTTTTCGGGCGAATCCTCAGCCAGAATGGCAATTTTGAATGTCACCTTTGTGACTCCGCGCGTTTGATCGGTAAGATAGTGGCAGTTACTGTGTTCATGACACCTGTTTGTGGAAGTCCGGCCATGATCAATACAATACGCGAAATGATGATTCAGCCGATATTGGCATGGGCTCCTGGAGCGATGGAATTAGTGATTGTACTCGTCATCGTTATGGTTCTTTTCGGCAATCGCTTACCGGGAACCATGCGATCACTCGGTCAAAGTCTCGTGCAGTTCAAAAAGGGCATGCGCGAAGACGACAATGACAATTCAAATGACAAACTTCCGTAAGTCTTTGTTTTGTTTTTGAAAGGAAGTCACTGCCATGGGATTTCTGCCTGGTGTTGGTGCCCCGGAACTGATCATCGTCGGCATCATTGCGCTGTTGCTGTTTGGTAAGAATCTCCCGAACGTCGCTCGCAACGCGGGTAAGAGTTTCGCAGAATTCAAGAAGGGAATCTCCGGATTTCAGGATGAAATTCACAAGGCTTCACGCGATGTCGAAAAGACGATTACTTACACGCCGTCATCGTCGAAATCGACCGACGAAGCTCGACCAAAACTGACAACCGAGGAGACTTCGAACGACGATGATTTCTCCGCTCCAAAGTTCGACGTGAGTTGAGCTGAGTCGAGTGGCAGCTCACTTTACGCAGGATGGACATTCATGTCCGTCGCCCGGCTGAAAATCCCATTCGAAGCACAAGTTACTGTGCCTCAAATGGCCAGCGAATTTGCAACGCGGTCTGGCGAGGACTCGGACAAGAATGTCCAAGCTGCATAAGTCATAGCCAACGCTTGCGTCACTTCAAGAGCGACCGGACTTCGGACGCCAGAAAGATCGACCCTGTCACAACCACCAATCCGCTGTGCCCTGCAAGTTCTCTGGCATCGTCAAGAGCGGCGGCGGGATTTTGAGCAACGTGGCATCGCGTCGCCGGGCTTCTGTCATCCTGCAACGATTCTGCGATTGCCAGGAGATCGTCTGGTTGCCGACTCCGGGGATTCCCCAAAAATCGCGTGAAGACGACGTCGTCGAAGTGCGGACGAATGGCTTTCACCATGCTCTGCGCGTCCTTATCGGCGGAAGCGGCAAACACCAGCACACGGCGGCGATTGCACCATTCTGATCCCGTCAATACGCTCGCGACAGCCTTCATCGAATCCGGGTTGTGAGCTGCATCCAGCACGATCGTCGGATTCTGATCGAACACTTCAAACCGCAACGGCCAATGCGTCGTGCGTAAGCCCTGGGAAATCGCAGCCTCGTCGATTTGCTGAAAACCCTGTTCCCGCAAGACTTCCGCAGTCATGACAGCAAGGCTGGCGTTATGCGCTTGGTGCTGGCCGAGCAAAGGGATTGTCAGGGCGTCGTAGTTTTTGGTTGGGGTGAGGACAAAGATCTTCTGCGATCGTCGGCGACCGGTGAGTTGATTGTCGTTGAGATCAACCTGCCACGCGAATTCTCGCCCGCAAATGAACTGGCGGCAACCCAGTTCCCTCGCTCGCGCTGTCACGACAACTTCTGCGACTTCCGTCAATTGTCCCTGCACGACAGGAACACCCGGCTTCAGGATACCAGCTTTCTCAGCGGCGATCAGACTCAATGTATCACCGAGAATGTGCGTATGGTCCAGGCCGATGCTGGTGATCACGGTGACCAGCGGACGGCAGACGTTGGTGCAGTCGAGGCGACCGCCAAGTCCAGTCTCAAGGACGGCAATTTCGACCCCTTCTTCGACAAAGAACATCCACGCGAGCAACGTCGTGATTTCAAAAAAAGTCGGAACACGGTCGCTCGATTCCAATTCTGACTCGTGCAGCAATTCCGCCAGCTTCGACACGAGCCGCGTCAACTGGTCCGGATGGGGCATGCGTCCCGACACTCGCATACGTTCTTCGAAATGTTCGATATGCGGTGATGTAAACAGGCCGGTACGAATTCCGGACGCCTGCAGGATGGAATCAATCATGGCCGCTGTCGATCCCTTGCCTTTCGTACCGGCAATGTGAATCGCGGGAATCCTTTCCTGCGGCGAACCAATCCGTTTCAGCAGACGTTCGATGCGTTCCAGCCGAAACGGATTGAGAGATGGTGCCGGCCGAACTCGTTCGTAGTCGATACGATCATACAGCCATTGAATGGCATCGTTGCGATTGTTAATCCCTGTCAACAATGGATTCATCCGAGTAAGGCGGGCGGGAAGAGCCGCGGGCTGGAAGTGCCATGCACCGGTGGCCCTGCTGCGGGTCATATCGCAGAATTCCAGCCATTGGTCAAGGTGCTGACGGTTCAGTGAGATTGTATGCGGCAGAATCGCGGATATGCTGCCGCTATGGACCATCGCCTTCATTTTGAGATTCTGCCGCAACCCAGTAACACCACCTGTGGACCGACGTGTCTGCACGCAGTTTACCGTTACCTGGGTGAGGAGATGCCGTTGTCTCAGGTCATTGCGGAAACACAGGCATTGCAGGAAGGCGGGACACTGGCAGTGATGCTGGGCTGCCACGCGCTGCGACGCGGATATGATGTGTCCATCGATACGTTCAACTTGCAGGTCTTTGATCCGACATGGTTCAAGGCCGGCGGGGATATGATCGACCGTGACAAAATGATCGCGAAACTGGAAGAGCAGGCTGAATCGAAGATTCGTTCCAAGCTGGTGATGGCCTGCAAAGCGTACGTGGAATTCCTGAAACTGGGCGGCAAACTGCGCATGGAAGATCTGACGTCCGCACTGTTGCGACGCTATCTGAAGCAGGACATTCCACTGCTGACAGGATTGAGCGCAACGTATTTGTACCGTGAAGCGCGGGAGATCAGCAGTTTGGGCACTCCGGACGATGTGAATGGCGAACCGTCAGGGCATTTTGTTGTGCTGTGCGGCTACGACAAGGAAAAACGCAGTGTGCTGGTCGCTGATCCGTGGGAACTGAATCCGATTTCGTCCGACCATACGTATGTCGTCGATCTCGACCGCGTCATCTGTTCTATCCTGCTCGGAATTCTCACGTACGATGCAAATTTGCTCATCGTTCGCAGGAAGTCGGGATCGAAGCCGCAGGACCTGCTGCGAGAATCAATTCCGGAAGAAATCAACAGAATCCGGATGTCGGCGTTTGGCTGAGACACAGGACAGTTACACTTCGGTCATCGCGGTCAGACTGAATTTCAGGGAGATGGATTCTCTTGAGTCTGATTCGTGCTGCCAGTTAGCAATGGATCGGTAATGCCTGTTTTGATTGTGACGTCGAACCCGGACGACTGGCCGTTTGATATTCCGGGTGTCGATAAAATTGACGCCTGGAACTACCTCACTTCGCCGGAATCCACCGACTCGGCCGGATCACGATCCACACGCGTCTTCAATCTGTGCCGCTCGTATCGCTATCAGAGTCTGGGATATTATGTGTCGCTGCTGGCAGAAGCACGCGGACACAAACCGCTGCCGGGTGTGATCACGGTGCAGGATCTTAAGACACGATCCGTCTCCCGGCTGATTCCTGACGAAATTGATGAACTCATTCAGCAGAATCTGGGACCGCTGACATCAGATGAATTCGTTCTCAGCGTGTACTTCGGTCGCAACTTTGCGAAACGCCATGAGCGGCTGGCTTTGCATTTGTTCAATCTGTTTCCCGTGCCGCTGATGAAATTTGAATTCAGTCGCCGGGATGATCGCTGGCAGATTCGAAAAATTGCCGCCGTGTCGGGAGCAGAAGTTCCTGAGAGTCATCGCGAGTTCGTGGCCGAATCCGCCACGCGATACTTTTCGGGTCGGGCGTCGTCCCTCAAGTCGCCGCGCCGGACGCGCTTCGACATGGCAATTCTGGAGAATCCGGATGAAAAGGACAACGCACCTTCCGATCCCGCGGCATTGAACAAGTTTGTTAAGGCAGCGAGAGAGCAGGGCGTCTATGCAGAACTCATCACGCGCGACGACAGCGGTCGTCTGCTGGAATTTGATTCGCTGTTTATTCGCGAAACCACGGCCATCAATCACCACACGTATCGGTTCTCGCGCCGAGCGGCCAGTGAAGGCATGGTCGTGATCGACGATCCGGTTTCGATCTGTCGCTGTACGAACAAAGTTTTCCTTGCCGAAATGCTGACGCGACATAAGATCGATATTCCGATATCCATCGTCGTGCACCGCGAAAATGCGCATCAGATCGGCGAACGCCTTGGGTTTCCCTGCGTCCTGAAGAAACCCGACAGCTCGTTTTCGATCGGCGTCGTGAAAGTCAAGTCGGACGAAGAACTCAAAGAACATCTGGAGGATTTCTTCGGTGAATCCGATCTGCTCGTAGCACAGGAATACCTGCCGACCACGTTTGACTGGCGGATCGGAATTCTGGATCGCAAACCGCTCTATGCCTGCCGCTATTTCATGGCTCCCGGGCACTGGCAGATCATCCGGCAGGAAGAAAAAGGACGGGGTCGCTACGGAAAAGTCGAAACGCTGCCCGTGGAACTGGCTCCGCCAAAGGCCGTCAAAGCCGCATTAAGAGCCGCGAATCTCATCGGCGACGGCTTGTATGGCGTCGATGTGAAAGAGTCCAACGGGCGTTTTGTTGTGATTGAGGTGAACGACAATCCAAACGTCAATTCTGGGTTTGAAGATGCCGTGCTGAAGGATGAACTCTATCGCCGCATCGTCGAAGTCTTCGTGCGACGGATGGAACAGAAGAGGGCGCGTTACGATGTCGGCTGACGAATCAAAGAGCGCAACGGATGTCCTGAAGCCTGCCCGGCTAAACCTCTTCGAAGCGTTCGGTGTCGAACTGGAATACATGATCGTCGACCGGCTTTCGCTCGACGTGATGCCCGTCACGGATCGACTCATCGAAGCCGAGAGTGGAGTGATTCAGTCAGAAATCGACCTTGGCAAGATTTCGTGGTCGAACGAACTGGCGCTGCATATTGTCGAACTGAAGACAACAGCTCCGGAAGCGGATCTGACGCTGCTGGCCGACGACTTTCAGCAGCATGTGAAGCTCATCAACGAACGACTGGCTGACATGGATCCTTCCAGTCGGCTGATGCCGTCTGCCATGCATCCGTGGATGGATCCATTTCGCGAAATGCAGTTGTGGCCGCATGAATACAACAGCGTGTACGAAGCCTACAACCGTATTTTTGACTGTCGGGGGCATGGCTGGGCAAATCTGCAAAGCGTTCATCTGAACCTGCCTTTCAATGGTGACGAGCAGTTCGGGCGGCTCCATGCCGCCGTGCGGTTGCTGTTGCCAATTCTGCCTGGGCTGGCAGCCAGTTCGCCGCTGAAAGACGGTCTGCTGACCGGAATTCTGGACAACCGGCTGGACGTTTATCAAAGCAATTCCGCGCGCGTGCCCTCGCTGGCAGGTCGTGTCATTCCGGAACCTGTCTACACTGAAGAAGACTACCGCCGCCGGATTTTTCAGCAAATGTACGACGACATCGCTCCACACGATCCGGAGGGTGTCCTTCAGGATGAATTCCTCAATTCTCGCGGCGCGATTGCGAGGTTTGGGCGAGGTTCCATTGAAATTCGAGTGATCGACATTCAGGAATGTCCGGCCGCAGATCTGGCGGTGCTGCAGGCGACCGTTGCCGTGCTGAAGGCACTCTGCAGCGAACAGTGGTGCTCCACGCTGGCACAACAGATTGTCGAAGTGGAACCACTTTACAGGATCCTGTCGGCATCTATCCGCGAGGCCGATGAAGCAGTCATTGACGACAAAGCATTTCTGTCACTGTTTGGTTACCGCGATGCGCGCTGTACGGTGAAACAGTTGTGGCGTCATCTTATGGATGAGACCTCACCAGTCATGAACTCGTCCAGTGCCAAGCGCTGGAAGTGATCCTGTCGCAGGGGCCCTTGGCACGTCGGCTTGTGGAAAGCATTCAGGGCTGTGGGGCAGAACGACGTGACCTGCGAGCGATCTACGCCGACCTCTGTCAGTCGTTGAGGTCAGGAGCGATGTTCTCTCCATGAACCGAAAAGCCGAGCAGCCGGCGCCACGATCAAGGCCTGTTGGCGCAGATCATCGCGGCCCCGTGATTGTGCTGACTTGCGAGCACGGCGGCAATCACATTCCCGCCGCATACCGACACCTGTTTTCCAGCGCTGATGATGTACTCAAATCCCATCGCGGCTGGGATCCCGGCGCGCTGCGAGTGGCCCAGGCAATGTCGGAGATGCTGGGCGCGACACTGTTCTCAGAAACCACGTCTCGGTTGCTGGTGGAACTCAATCGTTCACTCGGACATCGATCCTTGTTCTCAGAATTTACAGCAGCTTTGCCAGCTGCCGAAAAGCAGTTGATCATCGACAAACACTGGCAGCCCTGGAGAGATGAAGTCACGGCGCACATCGACAACCTCTTCCACGCAGGTCGCCGCGTCATCCATCTTTCGATTCATTCGTTTACGCCGCTTTGGGAGGGCTCAAGACGGAAGACGAACATCGGCCTGCTCTATGACCCACGACGCCCCGAGGAACGATCGCTTTGTGAAACATGGAAGACGGATTTGAAACAGGAACGGCCGGACTTCACAATTCACAACAATCAACCGTACCGAGGCATTGGAGACGGATTCACGAAATGGCTCCGCCGCCGATTTGACGCCACCGCCCGCTTCAGCGGCAGTTACATTGGCGTCGAGGTGGAAATCAACCACGCATTGATTCACCCGACGACTACCGGCCAAATTCAATCTATCGCGGCAATGCTCTGCCAATGGCCGAGCGAGATTCGCCGGAAAGCCGTTCGCTGACGCGTCGGGTTGATCTTGTACCTCATGCGGTTGAAAGTGACATTAACCCGACGCGTCAGCGAGGGCTGAATCAACCCTCGCTGACGCTTCGGGTTACGATATTGTGCTCATAGAAGTGTCATCTTCACGCGCGGAGTATAAAACGACAGTCTTTTGGCGGGGATCGGTAGTTCGACGCAGGCGTGGATCTCGAGCGACCATTTGACTTCACAATCACGGTCTTCATACTCAGCCACAACAGTTACGTTATGTCGCTTTGTGGAGCCGTCAGATGTTGCGGAGATTTTGCTCAATCCTGAATCCCGTCCTGGTCGCGGGAGCGTTCTTCTGCGTGTTGATGCCGGCACGAGCCGATGGATTGCAGGACAATATCCCGGAAAACGTTCGCCGCATCCCGGAACTCGGTGTGCCTGTGCCGGACGATCGAGCGGCCTCGATGCGAACAACGCTCAGCCAGCTTCAGGAGAAGATCGCAGCGATCAAGGCCAGCAACGATGCTTCGAATTCAGCTCTGCTGCCCGACGTGATGATCTTTGAACGAGCCGTCCGTTGTGCTCTGGACTACAATGAATTCTTTGACGTCAAGGAATTCGACAAAGCCGATGAGTTGCTGAAAGAAGGCCTCACTCGAGCCGATCAGTTGCTGGCAGGCAAGCCGGAATGGATCACTCAGAAGGGTCTTGTCGTGCGCGGCTACATCAGCCGCATCGATCAGACTGTGCAGCCGTATGGACTCGTGATTCCGCCGACGTACGCCATCGATCACAGCGTGCCGACTCGCTGCGACATCTGGTTTCATGGTCGAGGCGAAAAACTGAGCGAAGTGAATTTCCTGTGGGACCGCATGCAGAACCCAGGCGAGTTCACTCCGGATCACACGATCATGCTGCATCCGTACGGCCGTTATTGCAACGCCTTCAAATTCGCTGGCGAAATCGACGTGCTGGAAGCTCTGGAAGATGTGCAGAAGCGTTACCGCATCGACGAGGACCGCATCAGCGTCCGAGGTTTCTCGATGGGGGGCGCGGCCTGCTGGCAGTTCGCAACACACTACTCCGACCGCTGGTTCGCGGCGAATCCGGGAGCTGGATTTTCTGAGACGCCTCAGTTCCTGAAAGTGTTCCAGAAGGAAGATCTCAAACCGACCGCGTGGGAACAGACGCTGTGGAATTTGTACGACTGTGATAAGTGGGCGCTGAATCTGTCTCACTGCCCGACGATTGCGTACAGCGGTGAGAACGACTCACAGAAGCAGGCGGCCGATGTGATGGAGGAGGCACTGGCTACTCTCACCATCCCGATTCATTTACGCCATGTTGTCGGACGCGGAATGGGACACCAATATGATCCTGCGTCCAGGAAGATGGTTTCAGAGAGTTTCGCGTCGTTAGCCAGGCATGGACGTATGAAGGTGCCGCCGAGTGTACATTTTACGACGCACACATTGAAATACAACAGGCAACATTGGGTGACCGTAAATGAGCTTGGCGAACATTGGCAGAACGCGACAGTCGATGCGCGATTCGACATACAGAATACAGAAAAATTCGTACAAATCCCCAACAACTCTTCAGTCTCTAAGCAGCTCAAGCAGTTGTCTGTTTATGTACTGGTTCACAATATCACAGATTTTGAATTTCGTTTTGCGGCCGGATCATTCCTGGATCTTGAAGACACCAGCTCGGCTACGATTGGCATCTCATCCTCAGACGGCACAACAACGTCATTTCAACCCATTCGAGTGGCAGGTCCGGAATCAGATGGATCGTGGAACGGTCGCGTGGTGCGTCAGCAAATTCCAGTCGGAGATGGAACCAGTTTAATGGGGTGGAATATCGCGAAAGAACCCCCCCGTGGCCTGCGCAAACGCCACAACCTCCAGGGCCCGATCGATGATGCCTTCATGGATTCCTTCATCTTCGTTCGCCCCACTGGCACGGCGGCCAATGAAGCGGTCGGTAAGTGGGCGGATGCCGAGCTGACTCGAGCCATTGAACACTGGCGGCGGCATTTTCGAGGCGACGCGCGCGTTGTGAACGACACGGATGTGACCGACGAAATGATTCAGTCGGCCAACCTGGTTCTTTGGGGAGATCCGAAATCCAATTCGGTAATGGCCAAAATTGCTGACAAGCTTCCGATCCAGTGGTCCGCGGAAAAAATCACTGTTGGCGACAAATCTTATGAATCTGCCAATCACGCTCCGATTCTGATTCATCCGAACCCGCTGAATCTGAACCGCTACGTGGTGTTGAACAGCAGCTTCACGTTCCGAGACTACGCGTACCTCAACAATGCCCGCCAGGTTCCGATGCTCCCGGACTGGGCCGTGATCGATCTCAACACGCCACCCAACAGCGTCTGGCCGGGCAAAGTAGTCGCCGCCGATTTCTTTGATGAACAATGGCGGTTGAAGCCGTAGCAGATTATCGAACCATGAAATTTGAAATCATTCCATTCAGGCCCAAGGGGCCGGTTCTATGTCAGCCTGGGGCAACGCCCCAGGAATTTGACAATCGGGAACAACTAAGCCCCAACGGGGCAGCCCTACTATGATTTGCCGAATTAGAGCCGCCCCTTTGGGGCTTTCTGGCATGTTGTTGTTCGAACCCGGGGCGTTGCCCCGGGCTGACATAGGGCTGGCCCGTTGGGCCGATAAACAATGGATGTTGAATCAAATCGTTCCCAACACCAGAAACCCACCCGAACCGTGAATATCCCAAATATCACCCCAACTCAAACCACCAACCCAAAGGCCACGCCACTCACATGGCTGCAGCTCATGCGGATCCCCACGGTTTTCACAGCTCTGTCAAATATCCTGTGCGGCTATCTGATCACCCACCCATTGACGACTGCAGAACTTCCGCAGCAAACGGATCTCTTGTTCCTGCTGATCTCAAGCGCCGGGCTGTATCTGGGAGGCATGGTTCTGAACGATGTCTTCGATGCTGTACTCGATGCAATCGAACGTCCTGAACGACCGATTCCCTCCGGGCGCATTTCACGTCGAGCGGCAGCGATCTTTGGTTCGCTGCTGATGCTGATCGGAGTTGTTTGTGCTGCGGCCGTCGGACCGGGAAGTCTGCTGATTGCAGGACTCATTGTCGCAGCCGTACTGCTGTACGATGGCTGTCTGAAATCCACCATTGCTGCGCCGCTCGGAATGGGGACCTGCCGCTTCCTTAATCTGATGCTCGGTGCCAGTGCGGCCACGACGATGACATCCGTGTGGCAATCGACTCCGATGACAGTAGCGGCTGGACTTGGGATCTACATCATTGGTGTCACTGTGTTTGCGAAGAACGAAGCGCGTACGAGCAGTTCCAGAGGGTTGCTCACGGGCGTCGGAATTATGCTCTGCGGCATCGGTCTGGACGCATGGCTTGTGACAGGTTCCGGCGCGAAGAGAGCCATTTCCGGCAGCCAGATGGCACTGCTGATACTCGGCCTGAACATCCTGATGCGGGCTGCCATCGTCGTCGGCAATCCGCAGCCGGCTCGTATTCAACGCACGGTAGGACTTATGCTGCTGTGCATCATCTTTCTGGATGCCCTCATGGTCTTTGGGCTCACCGGCGACGGCAAGAACGCTGTGCTGGTGATTATGCTCATCGCTCCCGCGGCGCTCGTCCGCCGATTCATTCCGATGAGTTAGTGCCGGTGTACGGACTTGCCATGCCCCTATTTTCTCATCGTCTGAACCGAATTTCGAGAGATTCGGGACAACTTTCCGGTTGAATTGCATTTCCACTGCGGAGGCTCATACTTCGTCTCTCGTAGGGGAGTTTCCCGGCGTAATCTGTTTCAGTCGAAAAGTGACGGAGAAGTTTGAAGATGTCTGCGGCAGCCGAGTTTCCAATTCCACTGAGCCAGTACTCCGCGTTGCCACTGGATCCGAAGAACCCGAAACTGACGGCGGAACAGCGGAAAACACTCAAAAAGAATATCGACATCTTCCGCGACGCCATCGTCTTCTTCACTGCCATTGCGGATGCCAAGGGCCTCGGAGGGCATACGGGTGGCCCTTTCGATACGGCTCCTGAAGTCTGCATCATGCACGGCTTTATGAAACATGCTGCGTTACCGGCGGAACGCCCGATGTGATGCCGATCTTTTTGACGAAGCTGGCCACCGCGTGGCGACTCAGTATCTGATGGCCGCACTCGAAGGCGAGCTGCCGGTCGAAAAGTTGTACCACTACCGCGAGTATCTGTCGCATTTGCCGGGACATCCGGAACGCGCATTCACACCGGGCGTGAAGTTTTCTTCGGGCCGACTCGGACACATGTGGCCCTTCGTGAACGGCGTCGCGATTGCTAATCCCGGCAAAGTCGTCTTCATGCTGGGTTCGGACGGTTCGCAGATGGAAGGCAACAGTGCCGAAGCGGCCCGGCTTGCGGTGGCTCAGAATCTGAACGTGAAGCTGCTGATTGACGACAACGACGTTACGATCGCCGGTCATCCATCGAATTATCTGCCAGGTTATGACGTAGCCAAAACGCTTGCCGGTCACGGACTGAAGATCGACATCGGCGAAGGAGAAGATCTGGATTCACTCTATGCACGCATGTGTGCTGCCGTCACCGCGACGGGACCGATTGCATTGATCAATCGCCGTAAAATGTGTGTGGGCATTAAGGGGCTTGAGGGCAGTGCTCACGGACACGACGTGATTAAGGTTTCGCTCGCTAAAGAACATCTCACCGGGCGAGGCCAGACGGCTGCTGTTGAGTATCTCAACGGTGTCAAGAAAGCTCCCTCTGGTCCATCGTATGAAGGCAGTTGCAGCAAGAGTATTGGCAAGAACCGCGATCTGTTCGGCAAGTTTCTCAACGAAATTCTCGATGCGATGCCCGAAGCTCAGCGCATTGCCTCCGTGCGGGTGTTCGACTGTGACCTGGAAGGATCATGCGGCCTGAATCATGTCCGCGCAGCGCATCCGGAAGTGTTCGTCCGTGGCGGAATCATGGAACGAGGGAATTTTTCCGCGGCTGCGGGCTTCGGTTACGAATCCGGCAAGCAGGGAGTGTTCGCAACGTTCTCCGCGTTTCTGGAAATGGTCGTGTCAGAAATTACGATGGCCCGGCTGAATCAGGCGAATGTGCTCGCTCATTTTTCGCACGCGGGCTGTGACGATATGGCAGATAATACGTGCCATTTTGGCCTGAACAATATGTTTGCTGCCAACGGACTTCCGGATGAAGGTCGTGACACGACACGACTTTACTTCCCGGCAGATCAACATCAATTCAAAGCCTGCATGAAAAAGATCTATGGAGATGCGGGACTGCGATTTCTCTTTTCAACGCGATCCGGTGTGCCGGATTTGCTGACTGAAGACGGTGCCCGGGTTTATGGTGACGACTACAAGTTCGTCACTGGTCGCGACGAAGTCATCCGTGAAGGCAAGGACGGATACATTGTGTCGTTCGGCGAAACCGTTTATCGGTCGCTGGACGCATTGATCAAACTGAAGGCTCAGGGCATCAATGTGGGTCTCGTCAATAAGGCCACATTGAATGTTTACGACGAAGCCATGATGGAAAAACTGGCGGCGTCTCCGATGGTGCTGGTGGCAGAATCCTTCAATGTCAACACCGGCCTGGGTTCCCGCTTCGGTACGGAATTGCTCAAACGCGGCTTTAAGGGAAGCTACAACAATATCGGCACATATCGCGAAGGCTCGGGTGGTCTGTGGCAACAGATGGGTCATCAGGGCATTGATTCGGACGGCATTCAGTCGGCCATCAGGGCGTTGTTGAAGTAGCTCTGGGTTCGGAAGTGCGATCATGCTGTCGAATGGATTTCTCGGCTACCCGACAACCTTCATGCTGGACTTTGTCGTCTGCGCCCTGACGCTGATCGTGCCGGTGCTGATTTGGAGCCTGTGGCTGGTCAAGTTTCGTCGTCGTTACGTCGCACACAAACGCCTGCAGATCACTCTGGGAATCGTCCTGCTGCTGGCTGTCACGGCGTTCGAGGTGGACGTGCAGATGGTGCATGGTGGCTGGGAAAATATCGTCGCAAAACAGCCGTTGAATCCCGAAGAGCTCGCAACAAAAATTGGCACCGTGAGGCCATGGCTGTTAGTGCACCTTGTGTTTGCGGTCACCACGCCATTGCTCTGGATTGTGACGATCACACTGGCTCTCCGTCGTTTCAGGAATCCTCCAGAACCGGGAACGCACAGTCGTTTTCACAAAGCACATGGTTTGGCCAAGACGATTTTTATCACCCTGAACTCTGTGTCCCGGTGGGTGTTTTATTTAGTTTGGTTTTTGT
>JBBJME010000442.1:0-3685 GCA_037719765.1 Planctomycetaceae bacterium | reverse complement strand
TCCCAGCCATTCGGCAAGTTGTTTCGGAGCACCGGTGTAGGTCGCACACTGGCCGTCCCGCGACTCAATTTGTTCTATTGTGACTGCCAGCTCATCTCCAGGTTCCGCCCCATCCACGATGATTGGACCAGCCACCGGATTGCTAAATGGCATTGCCGTCTTGTCGCGACGATCGTTTGGCCGACGAATCTGCCCCGACAAGGCGTCTTCCGATTCCACCCGTATCGTCTCACCGGAAACGATGCGACACCGAGGTGCGACGGCCCGGCTGAATTCGTAGATCAAAGGCAGGGCGGGGACATTCTGCATGAAAGTGGTCTCGGAACGTGCTGCAATGTTGAATGATGGGGCGACTATCAGGAAACGGTCAATGAATCACAGTCTCAGAAAGTGTTTGAACGAAGTATTTTGAACCGCGAATGAACACGAAACAGACAGATAACTTCCGACGAAATGCAGCAGACTCACGCCGGTTGGTGACGCTGGCTAGAGATCAGTTTTGTGCTGTCGATCACCAGTGCAGTGACGCCGGAAAGAGCGAAGACTCCACTGCAGAATGCGAACAAGGTATTCCATTGCGACAGAGTTGGTGTTTCACCCAGGATTGCGTTGTAAAGAAGCGGTGCGACGGCAGCGCCGAAGTTACCGTACATATTGGCCCAGCCCATAATCGATGCCGTGTATTTGCCGCCGACATCCTGCGAATACGCCCACATCGCCGGAACACCCAGATCACAGCTGAACGTTGCGATGCTGAGCCCCACAACAATCATCCACGGCAACCAGCGCGAATTCGGATCAGGCACGCAGAGCAGACCAAGCATCAGGCACAGTCCGTAACCGCAGGCGGCTGTGAAGCGTGTGGCCGTGATCGGCAGGCGGCGGCCCCATTTCAGTCCAAAGCGACGAGCTGCAACGTCGGTCCACCAGCCACCGCAGAGCATTCCCGCAATTCCGGCTATGGTCGGAATTGCGGTCATGATTGCCTGCTCCTGCAGCGGCACCTGATGCACATTCCCCAGATATCGCGGCAGCCATGTGACGACAAACAGCCAACCGATGTTTGTAAAGAACTGCGTCAAAGAGTTTCCCCACAGACTGATGCTGGTCAGCACAGGGATCAAGGGAAACCGCTGGCATTCATTGCCGGACTCATCTGGAGTGTCGGATCCTGGTGTTCCATCTGCCTCGTACGAACTGTCTGCTTCGATCACCCCGTATGGACTATCTGCTCGCCAGGATTCATCCGCTCCGGATCGTCGATGAGCCTCCCCAACCGAAAAAATCGCAGAAACAACCGGAATGTCGCCGGAGATCAGCTCGCGTTCAGCCTCGTTGCACAGAGGATGATCGCGCGGCGTGTCACGACAGATCCATGCAAACACGAACGCCACCAGAATCCCGATCAGGCCGTACACAATCAGAACCGGTCGCCATCCGCCACTGAAGGCCGCCATCAGTGCGGCTGTCAGAATCGGAGCCAGAACCGCCCCCGATCGACCGCCCATCGCGACAATAGAACTGGCAGCACCTCTTCGTGCGGCCGGGAACCAATGGCGGAGCATTCCGGAACAGACCGGGTAGGCACCTGCCTGAGTCGCACCGCACAAAAATCGCAGCAGCAGCACCAATCCGACCTGAGTGGTCACTCCCAGCAAGCCAGTGAACAACGACCATCCCAGGATGTAAGCCGTGAGCATGACTCGCGGTCCAAACCGATCGCTGAGCCAGCCGGCAGGCACCTGGCACAGAGCGTAGGACCAGAAAAACGCACTGAGGAACCAACTCATCTGCGTCTGCGTCATTTTCAGATCGACTCGCATCGATTCCGACGCAATGCCCACCGCATACCGGTCAAGGTACAGGAGGCAGGCCATCAGAGTCAGAAGACCTGCGACGGCGATTCGAATGGACGAAGGTCTTGTCATAGAGGAATTCCACAGGCCGACCATTGACCTCGTTTGCAGACGGAAATGGGAACAAGCCGTTCCGCTGCGAATCGCGTCTGATTCTCCACATCCATCAGCGGAAAATTTCCGCGTTCGCGTTTGAGGAGGACAATGTCGGCCTGGTGCCCCGGCTGCAGCATACCAAGCCGGTCCTGAAGTCGCATTGCTGCGGCAGGTGCGGATGTCGTCGCACGAATGATCTGTTCGAGCGGCATGCCAAGGTACAGGAATTTGCTCATCGTCGTCGGAAGATCGACGACGGGGCCGCGCAGATTGAACTGATGCAGGTCAGTGCTGATCGTGTCGGGCCAGTAGCCGTACTTCTGACAGGCTGGTTCTGCAACTCTCCACACAAACGCGCCAACGCCGTGGCCCACATCGAAGAGAACTCCGCGCGAACGGGCCTCTCGCATTGCATCGAGCGGCGCTCCGTGATCATCGAAACCATGATCTGGATGCGGATGATAGAGGTGTGTATAGATGTCGCCGCGACGCAGCGTCTGCAGCACCGTTTCGATTGGAATTCTTGATGCGGCATGATGAATCATGCAGGGGCGGCCTGTCAGTTCAGCGGCCTCGAAAACTCCGTGAAACCCGGCCCATTCATTTTTCTCATCAAAGTTGGCCAACCCCGAAGTCAGCCGGACCTTCATCCCCACCAGTCGTTCCGGATGGCGATTGACACAATCCACCGCCGACGGAACGTGGGCATGTCTCCCGTCATTCAAGTCGCCCATGTACGGCGGGAAATTGGGATGCCCCTGAATCGCACCAATCATCGAAATGTTGAGCAGAGCAAAGACATCTTCCTGCGAGGCCGGAATGATAAAGCGGGCCATGTTGGGATAGGTCAGCGACCCAGCCGTCCCGGTGTCGAGCATCGTCGTCACGCCGGTTCGCAGGCCCGCCTCAAACGGATCGATCGAATACAACCCAATGCCACTGAAGACGTGTACGTGCAGATCGATCAGTCCCGGAGCCACAATCAAACCATCGGCGTCGATTACTTCTTCACCGTCTGCCACGAGGTTCGGACCGATTTCCTGAATCTGCCCGTTTGCCACACGAAGATCGACCCGCCGCGGCGGACTCCCGGTGCCGTCGTAAACATCACCATTTTGAACGAGCCAACTGCTGGAATTCATTGCACGAGCCGATCACGGTGAGAACACACGGCCTGCCGGATGCCGGAGATGATCTCTTCGGCATCACCCGCCTGCAGGCATGGAGAATACAGGAACGCCCGATTGGGAGACTGTTCGTCCTCCGCCAAAACAATTCTTCGTGGCTGGTTTCTGAGTGCCAACAGAAGGTTTCGCACACTCAGGCCATTTGGCTCAGACCCCGATTCGATCTGAAGATTTGGATAAGGTTGACCGTTCAGCCCATGTGAGAGTCGAGTGATGCGAAGTTCCGGGATATCGCACACGGACTCGTAGATGGTGTCAATGGTGGCCTGCCAGTCTGCGTACTCGGCCGCATGGTCTCGCGTGGCATAGCGCTGCAAAGCTGCAATCACTCCGACGATTGACTCTTTGCTGACCTTCATCGAACGACCAATCCCGTGTCGCGGAGGTCGTGACAGCCAGCCGTTTGAGATCCAGTGCTGGAGCGACCAGGTTCCTTCGCGCACATCCATGTCCACCATCTGAACCCATGCACTCAGAATCAGGTCCGCTCGTCCACACAGGATTCCGGAAGCCTGAGGACCGCCGAGATGCTTGCCACCGCTGTAG
>JBBJME010000178.1:0-14321 GCA_037719765.1 Planctomycetaceae bacterium | reverse complement strand
GTGGACGGCAAACGACTGCGATTTGATGATGGCCGCCTGGTCAACAACAACCTCTTTCAACACGCGGATTTGAATGGCAACCTCGTCATTGACAAAAAGGAGTTTATCGAACGATCCTACGGTAGTACCAATGTTGCTGATGAGTTCGCTAAAGCAGACGCCGATCTGAATGACCAGCTGACGCTGGACGAATGGTGTGCCGGGCCGCCCCGGTGCATGGAAGATCCGGTGCTGGACTTTCTGCGGTTCGACACAGACCTTGACGGATTCGTGAGCGAGGTGGAACTGCACAAAGGGGTTCCCGAGTGGAAACTGCCGCTGGCTCGATACATGTTTCCGGGGTTTGATGAAAACAAGGACGGTCGATTTACGCTCACTGAATTCCGCCAGATTATTCCAGAGAACATGGTCGCACACTGGTACAATGGCGTCACAGATGCGGATGCAGACGAAAGGATCTCGCTTCAGGAATTTCAGTTCGACGGCTGCACTTGTCCTTTATTGCGTCGCCTGTATTTTTCCCGACTGGATATCGATGGCAGCGGGGTACTGGAGCAGTCAGAGTTTCCATTCCGAATCAAACAGCATGATGTATTCTTCTCAATGAATGCCGACGGAACCTGCTGGAAGAAACTGTATGAGTTTGAAGCTCATCATGCCTGCGGCTCAGTCACCGTTTCGCCGGATGGCAAAACGCTGGCGTTCGATTCGTGGGCGGGCGACAATCAGAGCGGTAGTGCGCTGTATACGATGGACGTCAACGGCGGCGTTCCGAAACAGGTCTGCATGGGCATGATGCCGAGCTGGTCGGCGGACGGAAAATCGCTCGCGTTTTCGCAAAGTTCTCAGGGTTCAATCCCGTTGACCAGCCCGGATGGTGCAGACCGTGATGGTTTGGCAAATGGCTGGGTGTACAGCTCAGTCCCGATGGCAAGCGAGCGGCCTACGCATCTGGCGCGGACATTCATGCAATGGAACTCGCCACCGGCGAAACGACGATTCTGCTTGAGGGCAGCAACAATCCTTATCGGTCGATCTACTGGAACTCAACCTGGTCTCCGGACGGAAAGAGATTGTGTTTCAAGGGCGTACGAGCTGATGGAACTACGGAAGTCGCTTCGATCCAGTCAACAGGAGGTGAACCGGACTTGAAGATTCACCACTCCGGCAAGGTCAACGTCAACGCGGATTTCGCGTGGCATCCGAAAGGCGATCGCATTGTTTTTGCGATGCACTGTGCCGAGCGAGGCTACGTGCAGTTATACGAATTCAATCCAGCCAAAACGAAGCCTCCAACTCTTGTTGCCGGGCAGGATGTCGCGCGCAACAATACGGACGTCTGCTGGACGCCGAATGGACAGCAGCTCATCATCATCAGCGGAGATTTCTGACCCCCCGACGTTCAAAATCTGACCACCGGATGGAACGGGAATCATAAAGGGTATGTCAGCATCGTCCGATCTTCCACAGCGAATCAACCTGCGTCGGGGGCATCATTGGCCCCGCGACGCCTCGTTTGAGTTGACGTTGTCGCTCTCCTGTTCTCAGATTGTACCCAAGGACTTACGTCCGGATACCCAGCAGGTTGCAGGCATCTTCGTAGCCAGCCGCGTGAAAACCACGCTCGTCCTTTCGGTTGTAACCATACGAACTGGCGGTGACGCGTGCGAGCCCCGTAATCTGCCGCAGATGCTGATCGCGTGGTTCTGTACTCTTCACCGACCGTATGAAAGTATTTTTCGCCATGCAGCCGACCGTCCTCACTGATCGTGTACTTGATCAGTGTCTGAAAGACTGCCTGTACCGGGAAGTTTTTCTCACCATAGATCTGAATAGCAGCCGCAGCACGGCCCTGATCGTTCACCTTCACCGCGTCTTCGCACTCGGCCAGCAGACCGGCAGCATCGGTGGCCTTGATCGCAGCGCGATGTTCATCCAGTGGATACGACTCACTCGTGAATGGCGCATGACTGGCACTGTGGTAGGCCGCCACAATCAGGCCCGACACGGCGTGCTTCGTATCCGTGTTTCGAGCCATATTCCGAAATGCATTCGTGGCGTCAGAAGAATGGACACCTGCCGAATCTCCATGTGTGCGCCATCGATCCGCCCCTTGTCGCAACACGAGCATGTTCGAAGCAAGTGAGATTGCTTCGCCGACCACTTCCGGATCAATCCCGTCTGCCAGTGCTGCCGCGACTGCATCAGCGGAACGAGCAGGTGGTCCGTCATAAACTGCGCGTGCCAAATCATCGACCGCCCTGTCGCCGGGATCTGTCTTTCCGGGTGTCATGCCCACAAGTTTGTACTGGTCGAGCAACTGAGGAAGGAGAGCGCGGATCGGGTTATCAGGATGGTTGTGCCGCTTGTGCTCCAGCTCGAAGTCAACCATCTGCCGAACCGACTGTCTGAGCAGCGTATGTGCGTATTCTTTTCCCAGCAGCCCGACCAGTCCATAGGTCCGATGTGCAAAGACGAAGCGATGGACGTTAATGTCGTCCTGGACGGCTGGTTGCAGGGCATTAAATGCGTCCTGCGGCGAAGCATTCGCCAATGGCGCGAACAATTGTTCCGCAGTATCCATGGACCCCTGGCGACATGCTTCCCGAATCTTCAGGCCGATGTCGCCTTCGGCAGAGTGTTCGGCCGCATGCAGCGCCACCAGAGTTGCCTTCGAGGCGCCGCCGTGTTCCTGGCACTGCTGCGAATTACGATAGATCACTTTCAGGATCGGCAAAGACTGACGTTCAGCGGGCAGAAGCGTTGTCATCTCCAGGGCAGGCAGCATCGCCATCGCCGTGTGATATCCGACGTAATCCTGTCCTCCGAAGGCTTCGGCATTCGCAAGGGCAGCCGCAGAGATCAGTTGCTTGTTATTAACTTCTCCGGATTTCAGTTTTGCAACCAGAATTGGCTGAAGCTTTTCCGGTGGTGTGCTGCGAATCAGTTCGACGAGAGATTCATAAGGACCCAGTTTCAGAGATTCCGGGCCTCGGTCAGCAAAGGCTGTCGAGAAACCCAGATTTCCTGCCACGGTCGTGCCAAGTCCGGCAACCAGCATGCCGCGGCCAACATCCACCAAAAAATCGCGTCGTGAAGAAGGGATCATGATATACTCCGGCTGAGGAAAAGAGAGAACCTGGCGCAAATGCACATCCAACAGACTCAGGAACGGACACCCGTTACACGAAACTGTAACGCGCGCCGGTTAAACTGGATATTGCTGGCTTTGGAAATACGCACACGTGGTGTGTGAACAATGCAGGACAGGTAATGCAGCGTACCTGCCAAATACCTTCGGCTGGCAATGCAGAATGCGAGCAGACGATGCCAGAAATCAATTGCCCTTCGGCCGAATCACTTCAAGACTTCGCCCTCGGTCGCTCCGAGGGCCGTGCCTTTGAACCCATCGCCGAGCATGTCGAATGCTGCCTGACATGTCAGAATCGCCTTGAGCGACTGGATCAGTCGGGTGATCCCCTCGTCGATCAGTTGCAGAAACTCTCAACAAATTTGGCCCCCGAAACAACCGAAGAAGAACAATTCTTGGCCTGCGCCGTTCTTGCCGGAAAAACGCGATCCGGACCGATTCGCATCGCAGCAGATGCCGGTATTGGTTTGGCTCGCCGGCTCCTGGAAGGCCCGGTCTACCTCGACCGCTTCGAACTTCGATCGGAGCTCGGTGTCGGCTCGTTTGGTTATGTGTTCCAGGCGTGGGACCCTCGATTGGAACGGATTGTGGCCCTCAAGGTCCAGCGGGCTGGCAACTTCGCCTCGGCGGAGGATGTTGAGCGATTCCTTCGCGAAGCCCGCAGCGCCGCGCAACTCAAGCATCCTTCCATTGTCAGCCTTTACGAAACGGGGCAAACAGAAGAGGGCGTTTGGTAGCTCGTCTGCGAGTTTATCGACGGGCACACACTGGAAAAGCGACTGCATGATCGTCCTGAGGGACTGGCTCCGGTTGAAGCCGCCTCGATTGCCAGCGAGCTGGCGGCGGCCCTTCACTATGCTCACGAGCACGGAGTCATCCATCGAGATATCAAACCTGGTAATATCATTCTTGATCTAAAAGGGCGAGCTCACCTGATGGACTTCGGTCTGGCGAAACGGGATACCGGCGACCAGACAATGACATCCGATGGCCGTGTTCTGGGCACCCCCGCGTACATGTCACCGGAACAGGCGGCTGGTGCGTCGCACCAGGTCGATGCCCGCAGCGACATCTACAGCCTGGGTGTCGTCCTCTACGAGATGATCGCGGGCGAGCGTCCATTTCGAGGTGAACGTCGCGAACTTCTGATGCAGGTGATTGATGATGATCCTCGACCGCCGCGCCGCATTCGTCCCGGGATTCCACGCGACCTGGAAATCATTTGCCTGCAGGCCATGAGCAAATCACCTTCGCGCAGGTATCAAAGCGGCCGCGAGATGGAAGCTGACCTCCGGCGTTTCCTGGAAGGTCGCCAAACACTGGCTCGACCCATAGGAAGCGTTCAGCGAACTTTGCGCTGGTGCAAACGCTACCCGCTGGCGGTGAGCGTGTTCTTTGCCGTAGTCTTGGGCTCGATTGCCGGGTTGTGGTATTTGTCCAGCCTGTCAGAGTACTTTGTTCGCCAGACCGCACTTGAAAGTGCGAGGCTGGAGAACAAAATGCTGGACGAGGTTTGGCGATTCTACAGTGAGCGAATTGAGGAGATCAATTTCAAAACATCCGGTGTCGCTGTGACTCAGAATTACCTTGCGATCCACCCTTCACTGCCTCTGCCTGCGACGTTCTCGATCGATCTTGGTGAACGAATCAGTCGCCGGAATCCGGGTATGGAAGTTCGTGTCTACGGCCGACATCCCTGGCCAGGTCGCGACAAAGGTGGCCCGCAGGACGAAATGGAAAGGGCTGCCCTCAACTGGCTGGAAACCAACGCAAAACCGACCGACGAGCCGCAGCAGGAATACACACGATTTGTCGTATCCGACGGACGGCGCGAACTGCATTACTATGCGGCCCGACATATGGAGAAAAGCTGTCTCGGCTGCCACAACGATTTGAGCCCCGCCAGTAAGAGCCCGAAGCGGGACTGGCAAGTTGGAGATGTCGTCGGAGTTCTGAAAATTGTCAGACCACTTGACCGCGAGATTGAGAACACTCAGACTGGCTTCCGCGGAGCGTTTACAATGATGGCATCGATCTCCACCCTGCTTGTCTGCCTCAGCATCGCCATCACTGCGATTTCGCGACGGAGGCGGGGGAATCGCCTTTGACAGAACCGTCAAAACACGATCTCAGCAGTCGTTCCACCTCCCGCAGCTTGCTCAATGAAGCTCGACTTGCGGATGCCGTGGCGTGGGAACGACTTGTCAGGCTCTATACGCCACTCGTGGCCTCCTGGTGCCGCCGATGGCAGGTTCCCGAGCAGGAGATTGTCGATGTGCTGCAGGACGTCTTCTCGGCGGTTGCCTCTCACCTGAGCCGTTTTCGCAAGGATCGTCCTGGCGATACATTTCGCGGCTGGCTCATGGTCATTGCCCGCAGCAAAGCAATGGACTTCTTCAACAACCGCAACCGAGAACCCGCTGGAGCCGGAGGAACCGAAGCGTCCATGCGTCTGCAGGAGATTCGGATCCGGTGCAAACATCATGATGGACGGCGAAAGACTGATTGACGAGAACATGGTTTTCAATGACGTCCTGCTCCGCGCCCTCGAATCAATCAGAAACGAATTTCACGAACGTACGTGGCAGGCCTTTTGGAAAGTCGTCGTCGAAGGACGCTCCGCAAGCGATGTCGCCGCCGACCTTTCGATGAAACCTGGCACCGTTCGCGTTTCCAAATCCCGCGTCCTGCTTCGCCTTCGCCACGAACTGGGAGATCTGGGACAGTCATCCGAGTGATTCGTGGCCGGCCCCACTGCAAACGATGTCGATCGTTCTCTGAGCGCCACGGGTGATCCCCGTCGGTGACTTCTATCAGGAATTAATGATGGTGGAAAAAGACCAGAACGGGAAAATCGCAAAACGGGAAATCATTCCGGTCGCGTTTGTTCCAATGACGGGCAACGCAACAAAATAATGCAGGGGCCGGATAGTGGTGTATTCTGAGTCGATAGCCACCAGGAATCATTAATCGCCTGCGGGACTCAGCCTCCAGCCGCCGACGGCCTGCACGTAAGGTTTTGGTGGATCAAGCAGCGGTTCGCCCATCATTCCCAGTGACCATCTCGCGCTGTCCGGGATGACGGCGTCCACTGGGTCAATCTGGTATGCTTCCAAAAGTCCTGGTATGGCGGACTTCGCACGCATCAACCCCAGCGCGATGGCTGACATACGCATCACTTCGTTATGTTCCGGCGGTACGCTTACGCGATCTGCCAACCTCCGAAGATAGGATGCTGCAAGCGCGGGTGCCGGATCGTTTTCATGGAACAGTCCCAGCGACCACATGGCCGCTGCCCGTTTGAAATCGCCACCAGGGGCAGACTTATCGAAATTGGGTTCCAGAAACGCCTGCATGTCCTTCAAACGCATGAGACCTGCATATTGAATCAGGTACGATGACTGCTCACCGATGATTTCGACTGCGGCCGCATTTTTTAACATTTCCTCGTTTCGCAGCAGTTGCTTCCGGACTGCCGTTTCCACCGCCGGGTCAGGAAACAGATGCAGCAGCCATGCCGCCGTGATCAGCACTTCTCGGCGAGGATGTTCCAGCAATGGCATGCATCGATCCGAAAACTGTGCTGCGCGAAGTTGTCCCAGCAACAACAGGCTCTGTTCAATCCCCTGCCAGTTTTCGCTGTTCGCGGTCAGCGTGTCACTGGCCATGGCAACGATTTGATCACGCAGTCGAGGCTGTTCTTCGGCCACCAGAAACGACATTTCACGCGCCACGTTTCGCACTTCCAGATGCCTGTCGCTCAGTTGTTCGTGAAGCCATCCGGAACGTTCGGCATCCGGAAATTGTTGCATGATGCGAGCGGCTGTCATGCGGACAGTCGCATCCCGATGACTGCGTCCATAGGGTATCGCCGGATTGAGTGCATCCGGATTCAGTCGGAACAATGCCGCCCATGCTGCAGACGCAACACCATCTGATGCGTCCGCACACAGAGTCAACAGGCTGGCGTGTGCCTCCGGTTTTGCGCTGGAGAGGAGTTCGATCCCCAACAACCGTTCCAGCACATTGCCGCCGATCAGGGTCTCCGCTTCGGAAAATGCCCTGTCAGGGGTGAGAGCACAAATTGCCTTTGCTGCCGCCCGCCGCTTTTCGTAAGCCAGCAGCTTGCCGTGCAACACTGAAAACAGCTGATCCACAACCTGCGGATCGCCCAGTACCGCGAGTCCGTCACAGGCCAGCGACACGGCCATGGTGGTCTCAGTGTCGAATGGCACTGTCGTGATTATAAGTTACTTCAGGTGCAGTGTTTACGCAATTCGGCCCTGAGGACATCACGCGGCTTCTGCATCAGCGGGTAACCGTGACGGCGGCGTTTAATTACACGGGGCTCCAGTCTTCCCGGTCGATCTCCGACTCGACATTCCGCAATCCGTTTCAGAAGTTCATCGCACTCCTTCTGCAACGCCGCTCGCGACATCAGCCCGCTCGCATGCACGGCCCAGCCGGCGAGCACGAATTGACAGGTACTCGTGAAACTGATTGATCGTGGTTTCTGTTTGCTCCGCAATGCCGCAGATGCTGCCGTCAGCCGGATGAGATTATACGCCAGAATCGTGGTGCGAAATTCTATGCGAACCATCTCAGGAGACTTGCAGCGAACGTGCCCCAGATTCAATGAATCCTTGATGCTTCGAATATCTAATTCCGAACTCCATCGAAAACCATAAAGCTCCGCAATGTCTTCCTTCGTGTACGCATTAACGTCCGTCATGGTTGTGACCACCGTGATCGACTTTGTACGTTTTCCTTTCTCGACAATCGCGTAGCGAAGTTCTCGCAGTTCCAGCGTCTCGGGAATAGTCGCGTATGTCTTTTCGTCCATCCATGCTGGTCGATCGGGCCTGGTCCAAACAATGAGATGATCGTACTTGCCAAGTCGACGGCCTTTGCGAAAATCAGCGCGGCGAAGATGGTGCAGCCGAGCACACACATCAACCTTTTGATTCAGCAACAGAGCGATCATCATGAACGAGCAGTAGTAGCGATCAAACACGACGACATCCCCGGCCATCAGAGACGCCATCATCTGTCGCAGCAGTGCGGATTCACCTGTTTCCTTACCCTTGTACGGCCCGAACACAACGTCCATCACAATCGCGGTCGCGAGTGACAGAATGGCAACGCTGCGAGCGATCGGCAATCCGACTCCCTTCTTCTGAGTTCGCGGGTGAGGAAATTCGGCCTGGTTCTTTTCCGTATCGGGCATCGTGAAGGTCAAGCCATCAATGAGTTTCGCATGACGTCGTTTCCACAGCCATGCTTCGTCCGCCTGCTGTTCGGCATCGTTGGCGATCTCGGTGCTGAGCTCGCGAAGAGCCGGTTCGGAAAGCTTGGCTCGAGCGCGACAATAGTCACCAGTGTCTGCCGTCGGAGCATTACGTCCGACCTGCAGGCAGAAGCTGATGATGCCAGCGACAGCCGCCTGGCACGCCGCTTCCTTCCGGTCTCGCAGCACCTGCCCGAGAAACGCCCAAAGCACGATCGAGGTGCTGTAAATACCATTCCCGCCAAACAGCCCGCCGTGCTTGCGGAAGATGCCGTTGATCTTCTCAGCGGTCACCACCGTTGCGAACGGCAACCCCGGCTGCAGCAGGAATCCATCCACGATCTCCTGGAAATTACCACTGCCTTCGCTGCCGGAATCTGATAGATTTTGAGGCATGAAAAAACCCTCCCTGGTTTCTGTGGGCACAGATTCACCAGAGAGGGCTTTCACTTTTGTACCAGAGACGGCAAAAACACGGCAAGTCCAGTCTCCAATGAAGTGAGTTTACAAAACAAACTCGCTTCATCAAAGACCAGACTACGCGCTAAGCAACATCCCGACAGTGCCATTCGTCTCAGTGTCTGTTGCGAGTCGTTGTTTCCACATTTCGCCTGCAGCCGCGAATTTCCAGCGAGTGAGAGCAGGGTCAATCCAAAGACGCTGCGCATCATCGGCGTGTTCATCCAATTTCAGCAATGCAGCACCCGACTCCCGGAAATCGGCATTCACAAGGGCTCTGGCACATGCGAAGCGCACGCGCAAACTTGAATGCGATTCCAGATGCTTCAACAGGATATCGGTTGAACTGCTGATGTCCTGGAGTTTTTCGCGAGCGACTCGCGCCAAACTGAGTGCTGCCGTTTCCAGCAATTCATCATCGTCGAATTCGCGAAGCGTCTTGTCGAACAAGGGCACCAACCCCGGCTCCTGTGTCCTGACACTTTCCGGTGGAATCAGATGCGGCTCAAGACACATCCGCCGTGGCAGCTTATTGAAGCGTGCAATGTGAGCAATTTCGAGCGGTCCGAGGAACGCGCCGTGCGGGGAAAATTCAGGATCGGGAAGTTCACTCTGCGTCACCGCTGAGCGGCGATGATTGTCTGCACCTTCGCGTTCCGGCTTGTCCTGAGCCACAACCCCGTTCGGCGGCAGGAGAATCAGCACTGCCATCGCGTGTGCTGCCAGGCCGGAACTCAGAATGCGGCACGTTCGAAATGTCATAATGAAACTCACGAACACAAGTCGAGGTGAAAACACATCAGTCGGGCGGACTGTGGCGACTCTCCCGCAAATACGACACAATCAGAAGAATATCGGAGTGAATCAAACTGATCTATCACCGAGGTGAAAGACGGGCTCGCACAGCAGACAATCAACGCCCGCATTCGACGCATCAAACAGGTATTTGATTGGGGTATCAGTGAGGAAATGGTCTCTGTGTACGTATCGCAGGCACTCTGCGTACTGAATCGTGTCGTGGAATCCATTCCACTCTCCATCAAAATGGCAGTTCAGAAAAAAACGACTTGCCCAGCTTCCCAAAATCTCGATAACCTGTCTGCGCAAACTTCATTTTTTGGGTGCGGAATGTGAGTAAGTACATGGTAAAAAAAGCATTACTGATCGGCGTCAATCGCTACCAGATTCCCGGCGCTGGCCAGTGCGGTTGTATTAACTATGTCGAAAACATCAATGGCGTGTTGACGAAGTTCTATGGCTTGGTGCTGGCGACTGGATGCGGTTGTCAGGATGCGGTTGTTGAGGCACTTTTCCGAGCCTACTTCACTGATGGCCGGAATATCAGCGATCGTCAGACACTCATTGACGTAGATGCTGAGACTGGACTGGAGCGGCAAGTTGCCGAAGCCATGCTGAATAGCGAGGCAGGACTGGAAGTCATCGCTGAAGCTGGCGAATTGCCTCTTCGTCTTTGTCAGAATCTCTTTTAAGTGTTGGCTCTGAGTGAGTGAAATGATAGTTCTGCAACGCCATACCAAGCTGCTTGAGCGTGTTGTCGGCTTGCTTCTTTGGGACAGCTTTTCGGCTCTCATAGACTACGATGCCGATGAATAACAACGACAAGACTGTCAATATCACTTTAATCAGACGCATTCCTGTGCTTTCAACAAGCTGACTTAAGTTTATGATTCAGCAGTTCAGCCATCATCACTGATGACCTACTGGATTTTGGGCTGCCATTGGGCTGATGTCAGCGAATAGCACTTGATCATACCATGCGTGCAATTCCACAGTATCGCCGTCACGATTGATGGGGACAGCGAAACGAAGACGCCAAAATGATTAAGGAGAAACTCCATGCCAAATCAGATTCTGGTGATCAAGCCGTACTGGCACTTCGGCACATGGGTCTTTGATGATCCTTCAACTGATCTCGTTCAGGAACCGTTCGTAAGCGGTGTTCCTGAGATGATCAACGATCTGGTAAAGGGCATTCCCAACGCCAGACAGGGATTCCGACTACAGTTCTCCGCTGATCCATTTCCCGGATTTCAGCGAAAACTGGAGTGGGTACGAACGGAGTTTGAAGGCAACTGGTATCGAATGGAAGAGCCGCCGATGGAAGGCTGGCTTTGTCCGGCGATGTTTCGTTACTTCAATGTGGCACCGGCAGAACTGTATGTGAAAGCTGAAGAAATCAGATGAGTCAGATCAAGGCGATTTCGAAATATCTCTTGGCGACCGTCATGATCGTTGCCGGAACGATGCACGTTGTAAACCCCGGAATCTACCTGAAGATCATGCCGCCCTATCTTCCGCTTCACAAGGAACTGGTTTTGTTGAGTGGAGCTTTTGAACTTCTGCTGGGAGTCCTGTTGCTGGTTCCACGATGTTCACATCATGCGGCATGGGGCATCATCGCATTGTTAATTGTCGTGTTTCCTGCCAACATTTACCTCTACCAGCATCAGGAGATTCTCCCGGCGTCACCGATGATTCACTTATTGAGGCTTCCATTGCAGGGCCTGCTCATTCTCTGGGCGTATTGGCATACAAGACCGGCAAAGTGAAATCGTGAATCTAAAACTGATCCAGCAGCAGAGTGACCGATTCGATTCCGAAGCCACATTGAAACAAGTATGTTGAATGCCTTTGAAGTTGACCGCAACCGCCTACTGCATTCGTTAACAGAAGTGCGATTATGGATGAACGACCGAAACTCGATTCAATGACTTTCAATAGACAATATGTCGAGTGAAGATCCTCATTCGCCTTTGGCAGTTCAGCGGTTCTCGCGATAGAGCCGATGCTGTGAAAATGCCGTGCTTTTTCCAACTGCTGATTGGGAACGTGAACTCAAGAGATTGCCTCAATGGCTCAAAATGTCTGTTGTCTGGAAAAACCAGAATGCACGTGCAGTTGTTCAGATCGCTTATGCTGATCTCGTATGCCGCAGCGATGGCCGCCATAGCGATAGGCGGGTACTCGTTTTGCATTGGTTTTCGGATGTTCTGGTCTGCAGACGAGCGTCGGTACGATGTTTTTTGCGAAAATGGCTCAATGGCAATTCGACAATTGCGGGATTATCAATTCGACACTCCGTTTCGATTGGGCATTTATGCGCTGGAAACAAAGCAGCAGTTTGAAGGGTTCAAGAAAGAAGGATGGTGGCACGGTGATAACTCGTGGTGGGAACGGACGGCGTAGACGGCTTCTCCTTGCAGCCTAAACTCATACACTATCATGGCAACAACACCACGCACCAACAAGACAATTTATGAACCAGTCCTGAAACTGCCACAGCTTCGTTGGACAAGATCAGTATGGGATGGCATTTACGAAAACCAACGCTTATTGAGTTGCTGTTGCTCATTGCGATCATCGCCGTCGTCGTAGCACTTATTCTTCCAGTGACCAAGTGGGCCGCCAGCGGCAGTATTCGATTTCCAGTGCGTGTGCTTGTCTTCGACGCCGTTCGTGGAAGACCGATTGCAAATGCTCACGTCGGGATTTTTCGAGCAGCACCTTTAGATGACTTGAAATCTCTCGAAGAAAGTCCAGACGAGTACGACCCAACGAATCGTGTTCGTGACGATGACAGTGGCACGACGAGTGCGGACGGTGCTGTAGTCATCAACTATGAGTTTAGAACGGGTGCCAACTACGAACGACCGACGATGTATGCACATTTGACGAGGGCATGGGTGAGCGTCAAAGCGGAAGGATATGGTAGCATCGTCGTTCCAGTTCGTTACGAATCTCAACCGACAGCGACGCTACGTACACAAAAGGAAATATTGGTGTCTGTTGGCCTGATACCGATGGAATGAACTACTGCACTGTGCCGACATGGAAAGCCGGTCATGCCAGACCGGAAGAAATCCGGCTCGGCGGCGGTGTGAATAGTTTCGGGGCCGTCTTTTGCGGCACACGGGGCGTGGTTGGATCGTCGTGTCCTCAAACCTTGGGTGGAACGCTGCTCGATCCATTTGCTGGTTCAGGAACGATGCTTGCCGCTTGGCTGAATCAAAAAGCTGGGCGGGTCATTGGTATTGCGAAGAAACGTATTCGGGAAGCGTGAAGTCGGCTGATGAATTGAGGCAACGATGCCTTGATCACTGCTGCGTTTCTGCCAATCGAACCTTTATGAATTCCGCAAGCCGTTCGGGATCGTCGGTGCCAACCCGCAGGATAAACTTGCGAAGTCGCAATACCACGCAATCCCGTCCCCAAAGATTCCACAACCAACCGCCTTTCATGCTCAAGTGAATTCCCCAGCCGTCAAGAAATGTCGTTCGCCCTGTATCGACGCTGATGATGTCTTCGTATAGAACACTCCGCTGGCACAAGCGGATTGGGCCAAAAGCAATTGACAACCGATCTCCTTCGTCTTCAACCGTGAGATGTTGATAAGTCTAGCTTTTGGCAGGGTTTAAAAAATGCACTCGAATGGGCTCGAACCATTAACCTTCGGTTCCGTAGTTCGTAGAGGTATCCTTTTGCGTTTCTGATGCTCACTGAAACCCCGGAAAAACCGGGGTTTCTTCTTTTACCTGGCTTCGACAATGCGTTCCCGGGATGCAGATTTCGCGCATTAGTGGGGGGATAAGTGGGGGGACTTTTTATGACCCGCGCGTCATAACCGTGTTCACTGACTTTCTGCGTGCCGTTGGTGACCAGCACGAGGCGGTTCCATGCATCGTACTGTGCCGACAGGGCCTGCGGAGTCGTGCCGGTATTCTCCGTGAAAGTGTTCCACTGCGCTTCCGTGAAAGCATTCCACTGGGTGCGATCTGCCGGGCGCGCCCTGAAGGCAGGTAAATTACGGGGATTGTCGAGAGCTTAGGACGTTGACGGCTGGCAGTGCTACTAATGCGTTCTTCAACGTGGCAGCCCAAGTTTGGCTGAGCAGGATCGATCGCAAAGTCATGATCTGCCGTGCTCCTGCGTGAGACCATCGCATGCCGGACAACTTGAGGCGTTCGGTCACAATTTGTTTGCAGGCGGATTCTACGATGCCGCTGCCGATTGGGCTCCCGTGACTGCGGTACTCGGCGTAGTTCATGAATTTCCGGTAGCGATGCAGGTAACGTTTCGCCGTCTCGAGTTCTTCTTTCTCCGCAGGATCGATGCCGTGCTGTTGTTGCATGCCCGCGATAGACCGCATCACGCGGCCCCAGCCGCCTGGTTCCAACAGCAGCTTGCGAACGCGTTTCAGCCACGCTGCTCGTTGCGAAGATGTCAGCAGCAGTGCATCGGCGATCGTCGTCAGTCGCAGGCTCGCATGGTAGTAGTCAACGATGCGTTGGATCTTGATTCGCTTACCATCCACATGCAGATGCCGAAGCACATTCTTCCAATACGCCGTTTCGATTTTCCCGGCGTCGCTGACGTACACAATGCGGCTCAGTTTCGAACCGCGAC
>JBBJME010000031.1:0-40382 GCA_037719765.1 Planctomycetaceae bacterium | reverse complement strand
ATCTGCTGCGATGGGATTGTCATCAGCCAGAACAACCGACGACATCAACGACAAAGCGACAATCGCAACGACACCGTTCAAACCTGCATTCCACATGTGAATTCTCCCCGAAAAAGTGTTGATGGCTCAAGGATATCAAAATGCCCGTTGGCACGCTCCTCCGCAGCACGATGATCATGCAAGAATTCAAGGCGAATGGCGAATCTTGTTGCCTTGATGCGAAGTATGATCTGGCTCACAGACAGCGGACTCCGCGAATGTCTTGGACAGATTCCTGCGAGCGCAAGTGCCAAAGCCCGTGGACATCTCTGCCAGGTGAAATGATATGCCCGTCGTCGGTCAGCACGTCACAGCAATCAGATTGACCAGCCTGGAGCCAGGGAAAACCTCGGCTGCCACGACCTGAACCATTTGCTTCAGATAGTGGCTGGCAACAGAACCGAACAGAACGAGTTGGTCATTGGCGATTTCGATACGCAGATCGTCTACAACCGTCCCGATTCTCGTCTGCAACGCTGCGTCCAGTGTGTCACTGAATTTCGCTTCAGCGATCCGCCGTGGCGATTACACTTTCACAGATCGACATCCGTTATCTCCGTTTCATGTCCGATTCGATGAGCACTCCAATTCTCAAAGGACTGTACGACTGTGTGGTGCGATCGCTCTGTAATCCTGGACACAATGTCTAATGAGATTGCAGAGATTGCCGACCTGGGAATGACATAAATGTCGTTGAAGGCAGAGTTCGATGCATTCAGAACTGAAGTGACAATTCATTTGTGAATGTGAGCAAACACACAGAATCGCGGAGCCGCTGACTGATAGTCTGGCAGAGCGCCCGCATCTAATCGCATTCAGTGTGGCTGTGGTTTCGATCGGGTGAACCGGGATTCTTTTATTCAGGCGAATTGTCGTGAAGGAGTCTTCGATGTATCTGATGAAGCCATTCGGGCTGAGAATTGCCAAGTCACTTCTCGCAGCAATGATCGCACTGACGGGAAGCGATTCGATATGCCTGTCTGACGACAATGACGAACGTGCTGCATCGGCAACGTCTTCATCTGCGGAATCGCCGGAGTTTCGTCCTTTCCACGTGTTGCCACGACAGCCGGCGATTATCTCGCCGCACGTACTGATGGTCAAAAATGTTCAAGGCGAAGTCACAGACTCAGAGCTGGTACTCGGCGTTGTGGTCAATGGCCAGGCCAGGGCCTATCCAATCAATATGCTGAACGGACCAAAACGTGAAATCATTAACGACACGCTTGGCGATCAGCCCGTCGTTGCCATGTGGTGTCACTTGTGTCACAGCGCGATTGTGTTTGATCGCCGCGTCAACGATCAGGTGCTGACGTTTCAGGTCTCTGGAATGCTCTGGAATCGCACGTTGGTCATGCGAGATCTGGAAACCGGATCCCTCTGGAGTCTGCTGCTGGCCAAAGGGATGACTGGGGATATGAAGGACCACGGTCTGAAGACAATCCCGAGCGACCTGACGACCTGGGTCAAGTGGAAGTCGATGCATCCGGACACAACGGTCCTGAACATATCACGCAGCAACGATCGCTTCGTCCGGGAGTTTTATGAAGACCGAGGAGGATTCATCTTTGGATTTATGGCAGACGGGCCGCACCATATTTCACTGGAAGCACTTCGCAAAGCTCGCGTCATGAGCTTTGACCTGAAACGCAGCCCGCTGATTGCGACGTTTGATGAAGCCACGTTTTCGACACATCTGTTTAGCCGACGCATTAAGGAGCGGGAGCTTTCCTTCGAACTGGTAGCAGCGGAAACGCGGTCTTCCGTGCTGATGAAGGATGCGCAGACGCAGTCCGTCTGGGATGCTTATACGGGGGAAGCGATCGAAGGGCCAATGAAGGAACTCGCCTGGAACAGGAGATCGGAACCATCGCCTACAGCAGGAATTGGATAGCGATTCATCCAATGAGTATTGAATTGCCCATTCGCGACGGGAGCTCCCAATGATGTGCAGGGCAAGCGGCTTCGGTAAATCTCCCTGAATTGTACGCCAGATCACAGAAGCGGAGTCGGACATCAGCTAAAAGAGCAGTTCGGTCAGCGTTTCAACTCAGCCATCAATCACGGAAATGGCAGAACCTCTGATCCGATTGCGTTTCACTGTTTTGTCTCATCATGTTGGGGAGTGTTGAAATGTTTCGACGATCACTTTTGCTGGTTCCAGCGATGTTGCTTTCTCTTGGCTGCCTGTTGCCCGTTGGCTGTACTGAAGGCGTGGGTACTTCCGGCGATACGAAGCCCGATTCGGTATCGGCTCCTGCAGCGGACGGACCTGCAACCAAAGAATCCTCTGGTGGCTCCGGCTCGAAACCCTAACAAGGGCTGAAAGCCCTTGACCCATTGGAGCCTACCGGCTCGTTGCCAAAAAATCGCTCACGTTGTTCGCTTGCCTGAAACATGCGCCCACCGTGCGCGCCAGAAATTGAGTAAGACTCTAATTACTGATTGCAGCGCCAGACTTGGATTTGCAGAACTGACGTAACGTTCATTTCGACAGTTCTGCCGCTTTCAATGGATCGTGTTGGGAATCACCAGCACTGAAATAGTCGTCCCCGAATCCGACCAGAAGGAGATTATCCATGCGGCGTACTCTTAGCTGGGTTGTTTGGGCGGTTGCGTTTTGGGGAACGCTGAAGTTGGCAGAGGTCCCTGCGTTTGTTGGCCACGACGTCTGTGGCCCATGGGGATGTGGGCCACAGACAAACGCTCTGCTGGCCTACCATCTCGGCTGGTGCGTTTTCCTGTCGCCACTCATTCCATTTGCCAGACGTGTTGCCTCAACACGTCCAAAGCAGGTTTGTTTTTCCGGGTATGTGATCGCCATTGTGGCTGGCATCGGCGTCCTGTCCGTGGGAGCCCATGAGAACTTCACTTGGCTTCCTCTCGCCAGCGATTACTCGCGTCGTTTCTTTTGGCAGCGCTGGGCATTTGTCGTTGCCACGATGACGGACGTGCCCCTTGTTCAGTTGATGCTGCTTGGCATATCGTTCATCTGGACGGCTGCCTTTGTGCCGCAACGCTTCGTGCCTAAGAAGACTCGAGTTCGAGAGGGACATGACTCAATTCTGTGCCCTCATTTCCAAAACTGGATTCTTCGAAGCAGTGAGTCGGACTTGGTTCCCGAGGAGACGTTTCGAACGGCTACGCCATCCTGAGGAATAAACGGGCGGAGTTTCTCCTGCATCGTCTCAGCAGAAACAAACCCCGTGACTCGTGCCCGTTCTTTGCCTTCCGGCGACAAAACGACAACGGCAGGAAATCCTTCTACTTTCATCTCACTTGCGAGTTCCGGCTGTGCTCCGCCATCGACCTTGAGGGCAACAAAGTTCCGCGAGATATCGGCTGCGACTTCAGAATGCGACCATGTGGATTTCTCCAGTTTGCGACAATAAACACATTGTTCCGCTGTAAAGTACACGAGTAGTGGTCGATGGGTCTGTTCGGTCATCGAAACGGCGATCTGCGGCGATGTCTGCCCTCGAATTGACGGCTTTTCCTGTGCCGCGACAATTGCTGAGTTCAAACACAAGGCAATCAACAGAATGGGAATCCGACGTGACAGCATATCCTGGGCTCCTTCAATGAACAGGTTTTTGTGCATGTTTTGCAACTGCAGATCATGGGTCTAACGCTACATCGGCCTGGCGGTCTGACGCTGTGCGTGAGGTAAATCACAATCCCCGGGATTCATTGAACGAACTCAGGTGTGGCCGCGAATCATCACGCAGGGAGTACCATTCAGAAAATCAGTCGCACGGAGATGAGCGTGCAAAACAAAAAGAGCCCACATTCCTGACGAGAAATGTGGGCTCCTGAATTTCCAGGTTGTGAGTTTGGTCAGCGTCAATGCGCGGCCAGAAGAACGGCTTCGGATGAAACTTGTGGATTGTGAAGCGTCGATTCCGTTGCTGCATGCATCTCACGTTCTTTCATTTTCTTTGCCAGTTCCGCGCATTGCGGGCATTCGGCAAGATGAACTTGAACCTTCATCATCAATTCTTCAGACGCAGATCCATCCATCATCTTCGGCAGAGAATCCCGAACCTCCATGCAGGTGATTCCGCCGAACGAAAAGTTGTCAGGCGCAGGTGCCTGCTGGTTGGAAAACCATACTCCCGCTGCAACAGCGATCAGGAGAGCCCCCGCGACACTTGATACGCGCTGAACCTGTGCCCATCGTTCCTGGCGTTTAAGGGCCGAGGAAAGTCCGGTCAGAGTCCCCGGGGGACACGGAAGCCAGTCGTCTTCTGCATGTTGTGATTTTGCCATGTTTACACCATCATTGATGCTTCGAGTGAGAGGTGTGCGTCTTGCAGTGACCGAGAGCATCCCGCTCTGCATCAGGATTATCGAGCTTCAATTGAATTTACTCTGTGAGATATCGAACACAACAGGTTTGTTTTCCGATTCAATGACAATTCTCATCACTAAATCGCTACCCGGACGGTACAGATCTGACGACAGGCGGCCCTGTGCCTCCGGCTTTCGACTGGCATGTCTTTTCACCGGCTGCCTGAGCAAGTTTTTCGGTGTTGAGCACAACAATCCTCTGCCGCCCGACTGTAATCAGTCGCTCCAATTGTAACTCACCGAGCGTCAAAGTGACTGATTCTCTGGTAATTCCAACGAGCCCAGCCAAATCCTGATGGGAAAGCTTAATATCGATCAGTAATCCTTCGTCGATCTGTCGACCGTATTGTTCCAGCAGCTCACACAAGAGTCCCACCAGTCGTTCTCGATTGGATCGAAACAACAGGTTTCGCAATCGCCTCTCCAGTCGCTTACGACGGAGACCTACTAATTTGGTAATCGCTAGTGACAGTTCGGCGTTCCGCAGCAAAACGGTTTCTACACTTTCGCGAGGAATCGCAACGACTTTGGAATTTGCAAACGCCTGAGCAAACTCGTCACGGTCGTCAGAACCGAGTAACGCCAATTCGCCAAACAATTCACCGGGTTCAATGATCGCGAGAATCGCCTGCTTGCCGTCCGGAGTGATCGAATACAACCGAACTCGCCCCTCGGCGAGAACAAACACAGAGTCCGCAGCGTCACTGGGGAAATAAACTGATGCGTTTTTTGGAAACACACGAACACGGGCACGGGATTCCAGGAACGCCAGATCAGTAGCCGACAATTGTTGGAACAAACGACATCTTTGAATGCACCAAATTCGTTCCGCCATCGAACTGCTTTCCCTATCGAACCCGCACTGGCAAATCCTCACGCCGACGTTCAATTTGCGGCAGCGATGAATTCCGGTGAAGGCTGGGAAGTGTAGCAATCAGGGGTGTCTGAGAACAGCCACCAACGTCGACGACGAATGCAAACTGGAGCGGTTCAGTGCCGATGTGGTCGGAATGTTCGTGATCTGGCTCACAGACACATTTGGAATGGATTCGTATCATTCCGTTTCGGGCACAAAGTACACAATTTGGTGGTGCTGCAGACTTCGTTGAAGGTTCAACAGTACAATCCTGGAAGATTTTTTGCGGAGACAACCGGTCATGGATCGACCAGTCAATCGAACAAATCTTATGTGGCTTGGACTCATTTGCTTCAGTTCCCTTGTGGGATGCGCGTATCACAACATGAACGGCGGAGGCGCCTGCGGCGGACCCTATGGCGGTGCGTCCGGAGGTGGTTATCCACCGGGCTCGGGCGCTGTGGGTACTTATCAACAAAGCGGACCCGCACCCAATTATCAGGCACCTGCACGGCCGCCAGCACCGGGCTCAGGATTCTTCGGTTCCGGAGGCTATTAGCGTGGGGAGAAAGAAATTTTCCCGTCAGCCGCCACGGTCCATTCCCGCAACATCTGCGGCCCTCAAAAATGTAAAATGGACACAGCGAATCGCAACAGGAATTTCGCCGGAGTTCTGCGGAACTGTACTGTGGCTGGGCTGGGTCGCGCTCACGCTGACCAGCTCGGCATTTGCTTATGGCGTAACAACCGACAAGCGGCCTGTGTTGACAGTGACAATGCTGCTCGTCGCCATGTCGGCCGTGCATATGTACGCGGTGTTTCGAATCTATCATGCGAGCAGGAACGCGATCTCTCTGAAGACAGTCGTGGGATTCGCACTGGCGATGAGATTTGTGGCCATCTTCTCAACGCCCATTCAGGAACTCGATTACTACCGCTATCTGTGGGACGGCGAAACCGTACTAGCCGGAGCGAACCCGTTTCAAGTCACACCGCAACAAGTTCTGTCGGCCGTATCGACTGAGGCCACGACTCAGCATGTGTCTGCCAGACTGATCAACGTTTGTCGCGAGCGGCCGCGAGTTCGCGAAACGGCGGAGCGTGTTCACTATGGTGAGTTGCCGTCGATCTATCCTCCGGTCAGCATCGCGGTGTTTACTGCCGCTGTGATGGTTACTCCCGAGTCCGCCAGCCTTGAAACGGCAGTCGTCATACTGAAGTGTTTCATTGTCGCCTTTGATTTCGGAGTTGTGCTGCTGCTGATATCGCTGTTGAAGATTGTCGGTTTGCAGCCTGCACTGGCGATTTCGTATGCGTGGTGCCCGCTTGTGATTAAAGAATTTGCGAATAGCGGCCACCTGGATGCCATCTGCAACTCTTTTCGTCATCGGAAGCGTTGTTGCGACCGTCGGGTTCGCCTTTCCGACAGCTTCCTGGGGTGCTAATTCAATCCAGAATCGTGAGCGGCAAGGCGCTGCCGCCGGTTTTTCCAGTTTTCCAAGCAATCACCGGCCGCTAGCGCCTTGCCGCTCATTAAATCAACACCCCTTTCCGAGACCGTCGTTGTTTCACGCGATACGAACTGGAGACTACTTTTTCTGAGCGGCGTGCTGCTGGGGCTTGCGATCGGAGCAAAACTGTTCCCGGTTGTGCTGGTGCCACTGATGGCGGGGCTAGTATTACACAAAGCAGGTAAGACTGCTGCGGTGAGTTGGCTCATGATTGCCGGGCTGATCAGCGTGGTCACCTGCTGGCCGATGCTTGACCGCATCTCCGCCGGGCGCGAGCCAGCAACTGACATCGAGCACACGCCGCCTTCAAACAAACAGCATGACCTGCGTCCAGGTGTCACGTCATCCGACGAAACTGTGAATGCGGTTGTGAACGCGTACATCCCACCTTCTGTTCCAGATCCGGAGTTCGACACTCTGCCGGGTGGAAGTGAAACGTCGAATCATCAGATTCACGTCGTCAGTCAGCCGCCACGGAATAGTCTCAGGGTCTTCCTGTCGTCATGGAAGATGAACGACTTACTGTTCATGATCATGGAGACAAATCTGACGCCTCAGCGCAATCAGATTTATGCACGCGATCATTGGTTTGTCATCATTCCCGATTCATTGCGAGAAGCGGTTTGTGGCGTCGTGGCAAACAGGTTCGGACTGAAGGTCGAAATGGTTCCGTTTCTGGTGACCCGCGGAATCCTCTCGCTGTTGTTTTTCGTGCTCGCCATACGATGGGCCATCCTTGGCATGACACTGCAGACATCCAGAGAATGGCTGTCGCTCGTGTTTTCGACATTGGCATGGTTCTGGATGCTTTCCCCGACGCTCAACCCCTGGTACTGGACCTGGGCTCTGCCGTTTGTGATGTTTGCACGAAATCGCGGCTGGTTTCTGGTCTCGTCACTTGTGCTGCTGTACTACCTGCGTTTCTGGTTTGGCTATCAGTGGGGTTCGGACCCCGTCATTGGAACTCGATACGAAGGTGAGGCGTTTTTTCACTATGTCGTTGTCTGGTGCGAGCATTTGCCGTGGATGTTGCTTGTTGCGGTGGAGGCGTCGAAATTTCGCTCTCTCAGGTCGGCTCCGGAGGTTCGAGGCGAAAATGCAGTGAACGGTGCTTTTTTTTGAAATTGCCGTCAACTGTGCGACGCCTTACAGACGCAGAATTATGAGTCGTCGATACTCCATCATCGTCAAGGAGGAACTGTGATGTACAAGTCTTCCAACACAAAACTCAGGAGTGAACTATGGTCACACGACGAATGATGATGGGATTATCATTGGGTGGAATCTTTGCCGCTGCAGCAGCGACTGCCGGAATAATGGTGTGGAACACGCAAGCGTCCGCAAAAGAGCCACTTGGGCAACAGTGGCCGAACGGGCAGTATGTGTCGATGGATCAGATCGATCACTCGTCCTATGACTCGCTGCTGCAAAAATATGTCGACAAGAACGGCATGGTCAACTACGGCGCGTGGCAAAGGAACTCAACAGATCGAAAGCTCCTCGGCCAGTACCTGGTGCAGCTCAGCCAGGCTTCTCTTTCGATCAAGTCAAGCCGAGAGGGTCAACTGGCATTTTGGATCAATGCCTACAATGCGACGACGCTGGAAGGCATGCTTCAGGAGTACCCTACCTCAAGTATTCGAAATCACACAGCAAAGATTGCGGGCTATAATATTTGGAAAGACCTTCCATTGCTGGTTGGTGGCAAGCCACATTCACTGGAGGCCATTGAACATCAGATTCTCAGAAAAATGGGTGAGCCTCGTATTCACTTTGCGATCGTCTGCGCGTCGGTCGGATGTCCTCGATTATTGAATGAAGCCTATAGTCCCGATCGACTTGAGGAACAGCTGGCGTTGAATTCGCGGGACTTCTTCAGCCGTTCGCAGAACTTCAATGTGGACGCCAATGGCACGATGCATGTGAGCGCAATCCTGGACTGGTTCGGCGAAGACTTCGGGGCAAGGCAACAGGTTCGGTTTGCGTTCCTGCAGAAGTATCTTCCGGAAGACGCACAACGATTGGCTGTGAATCCACGGGCAAGAGTGACGTTCCTGGAGTACGACTGGTCGATCAATGAACAGAAGGCCGCTCGAACCACCAGTGCTCCAGCAAAGGCAAAAGCTGGTAGCGGAAAAAGAAGAAAGTGATTCCGAACGTGAGCGGATGGCTTTAGGGAGACCAGCGATCAGCCGTGTCTGATAACATCCCAAGGCTTTCCGCTCCAGGCTTCATGAAACGAAGTAATGCAGAGTTCTGCCTGCATGAATGCAAATCTCCTTTCTCGAACGAGACGTCAGCGACAACGATACGCCTGAGAGATCAAAACGATGATCGATGTTCCATCCGATGAATCACTCGTCAACACGCAGGGGCAGCCACCGAAAAAGTCTGCCGCTCCTCGAATCATTGTCTTCCTCCTGTTTCTCGTCGCGCTGGCTTTCGGACTATGGGCGTTTGGCGATCAACTGTCTCTCAGCAAGCTGGCTGCTCGGGAGTCTGCGTTCAGGCAATATCAGGTTCATCACCCGATTCTCGTTTACCTGGTTGCATTCCTGATTTATGTCACCGTGACAGGAATGTCGCTCCCCGGAGCGACTGCGATGACACTGCTGATCGGATGGCTGTTCGGTTTCTGGCGCGGTCTTGTTCTGGTGAGCTTCGGCTCGACAACCGGTGCGACAGTCGCGTTCCTGCTGAGTCGATACCTGCTGCAGCAGTCAATCACCCGGCGCTTCGGATCACGACTGGAACCTTTCAACGACGCTCTCCGCCGTGAGGGTGCCTTCTACCTGTTTTCACTGCGGCTGATTCCCGCCGTTCCCTTCTTTGTCATCAATGCCGTGATGGGATTGACACCAATTCGGGCCAGAACGTTCTTTTGGGTCAGCCAGATCGGAATGTTACCGGGCACCGCCGTGTACGTGTATGCGGGAGCCAGCGTTCCGAATCTACAGACACTGGCTGACAAGGGAATCAATGCAATCTTTACTCCCAGCCAGATGACTCAGATTCTTGGTGCTTTCGTAATGCTGGGTGTGTTTCCATTGGTGGTGCGAGCCATCATGAAGCGATTGACACGCAACAGAATATCCGGAGTGCAGGCAGCAGATGTGCCCCATTCAACAACGCCATGATGTGGTGACGAACCGTAAAACTGTCTGATTCCGATGACAGACCTGCGAAAGAAAACCGATGACTGAATTTGCTCAACTTGAACCACGAGACGAATTCAATCTTCAGCTCGAAGCCAACGTGCATCCGCAGGATTGGAAGAATCCTGTTCCGACCGGGCGTTACAATCTCGTCGTCATTGGGGCTGGAACAGCCGGCCTTGTGACCGCTGCTGGGGCGGCGGGACTTGGTGCCAGGGTGGCATTGATCGAACGCAGTCTCATGGGAGGAGACTGCCTGAATGTTGGGTGTGTTCCATCGAAAGGTATCATCAGCGCTGCACGTGTCGCGTCTGGCGTGCGTCGTGCAGGTGAATTTGGCGTGGCAGTTCCCGACGGAGTGCAGGTGGATTTCGCCTCAGCGATGCAACGCATGCGACGCCTGCGTGCCAGAATCAGTCCGAATGACTCCGCACAGAGGTTCCGCAATCTGGGCATCGACGTCTATTTCGGGCAGGCAAGCTTCCTGAATTCCGATACCGTGGACGTCGATGGCACGCAGCTCAAATTCAAACGTGCTGTGATCGCCACGGGCGCTCGCGCCGCTTCACCGCCAATTGTCGGCCTGGATGGCGTGACATATCTGACCAACGAGTCTGTTTTTTCACTCACGGAACTTCCGCAGCGATTAGGCGTGATCGGTGCTGGCCAGATTGGCTGTGAGATGGCACAAGCGTTTGCGCAACTTGGCTCCGAGGTATTTCTCGTCGAGACTGATCGCGGAATCCTGCCACGCGAAGATCGAGACGCTGCTGAAATCGTTCGCAACTCCATGGTCCGCGATGGCGTGAAAATGCTGCCCCTCGGACATTCCGTGGAAGTAAAGAGCGGCGATGCAATCAGACTGACTGGCCAGATCAACGGTACGTGTTACGACCAGCCAATCGACAAACTTCTGGTTTCTGTCGGTCGCGCTCCAAATGTCGAGAACCTGAATCTGGAAGTTGTAGGCGTGAACTACGACAAGAAAGGGTCAAGGTCAACGAAAGAATGCAGACGACGAATCCGATGATCTATCCCGCTGGCGACATCTGTTCCCCGTATCAGTTTACGCATGCGGCCGACTTTATGGCGCGCATCGTCATTCAGAATGCGTTGTTCAAAGGACGCAAGAAGTCCACGGCACTCACAATTCCCTGGTGTACTTACACATCGCCCGAAATTGCTCACGTGGGACTGTATGAAAAAGATGCGAAGCAGAAAGGCATCGAAATTGATACCTACGTGCAGCACTTCAGCGACGTCGATCGCGCGATTCTGGAAGGCGAAGAAGAGGGCTTTGCCAAAGTCCACGTCAAGAAGGGAACGGACCAGATTGTGGGGGCGACAATTGTCGCACGCAGCGCCGGCGACCTGATCTCCGAGATCACGCTGGCCATGACGCATGGACTCGGTCTGTCGAAGATCGGCAGCACAATCCATCCCTACCCGACACAGGCCGAGGCCATTCGCAGACTCGGTGATCAGTACAGCCGCACTCGGCTCACTCCGTTGGTGAAATCACTGTTCAAAAAATGGCTGGCGTGGACGCGGTGAGCTTCAGTTTAGATTCATCGCATCGTGGTCAACTCTCGTCAGTGACACATTTCGCTTTCTCAGCTGAATGTTTTGAGGCCGAAAAAATGAACTGGTTTGCAATCATCTCAAGATGGACACACGTCGGGACGGCAATCATTATTGTGGGCGGAACATTCTTCTTTCGGTTCATCCTGACGCCTGCGATTGCAATTCTCCCGGACGCCGAAGGACCAGACTTCACTCAGCGAATCCTGAGGACATGGAAGAAAGTTGTTCACGTTGGGATGCTGCTGTTTATCGTCAGCGGCTTCTACAACTATCTGGTCGTCGCATTGCCATCGCACAAAGGAGACAAGCTGTACCATCCACTGATCGGGACGAAAATCATTCTCGCTTTTGGAATGTTCTTCATTGCGTCAGTCCTGGTTGGTAAATCATCACGTTTTGATGGAATGCGGCGAAATGCGAAGTTCTGGCAGAGTGTCATACTCGCGATCGCTCTGGCGATTGTTGGTATCTCAGGATTTGCGAAAGTGGTTTTGAAAAGCAGCAACCAGACCGTGACGAATGTGCTTTCCTCCAAATGATGCGAGAATCCCTGCTGAACTGCAATGATCGCATGCAGATCCAGGACTGGACAGAACTACGAATTTCCTGATGTTACTCGTGATCGTGTTTTCCGTCCTCCTGACGAAGGATAACCAAATGCAAATCATATCTATCATTCCAAATTTGGGGTCGGCCTTTAATGCTGCGGTCATACGAACTGCGGCATTCGTCGTTCTGGCCTCCTGCGTTTCACACGCGGATGAGCCGACCACTCCGGCGGCAACGGTCACGGAAGAGGCGTCAGATATCCTGAAACGGGTCTGCCAGCATTCGTTTCAACCGCTCAGTAATGGCTTTACCAACGATGTAGAGCTCCGCACTCATGGCGTCGCTGACCCTACCAACGACGACTGGAAGGTCAATACGCTGGCTGTTCGTGACCTGTGCCGACAGGATGCGAAAGTCATTCCCATTCTGCTGGACGCGATGACGGATCCCAATCTGCATGTGAGACATGTGGCGGCATTGAGCCTTGGAATACTCCCATCGTTTCCGAATGCCACAGCAGAAAACGATCGCCGAGTTGCTGTGCTCGAATCGGCTCTGCTGAATGATCAGGAACAGGTTGTTCGTTCTGAAGCAGCCAATGCTCTGGGAAGAATTCTCGCTTCGAGCGCAGTTCCTGGCCTGAAAAAGGCCGCCGCAATGGATAGCAGCAGAGATGTTCAGCACCAGTGTGAAATCGCCATCGAACGAATCGGAAAAATGCAGCGGGATGAATCTCTCTTGAATGCCTATCGTGGGCTGGAAGAGTCAACCTTCAACAGTGTCGCAACGGGGCAGCCAGCACCGGATTTTTCACTTGCTGATACCGATCGTAAGATCTGGACTCTCTCCGAGCTTCGCGGCAGGAAGACCGTTGTCCTGATCTGGATCTTTGCCGACTGGTGCCCGGTCTGTCATGGTGAGTTTCGGGAACTAATCCAGATGAAGCAGCAGTATATTGACAGTGATGTGGCCGTTGTCACCATCGAATGTCATGAGCAATTCCGGAATCGTCTCATGACGGGAGACCAGTTGCTGACGCTTCACGGCGAAAACAAAAAAACACCGCAGGCGGGCTATCCAGGCTCCTTGTGGTGGTCACACCTTTCCGATCCGGCTGGGGCAGTTGGTGCGATGTATGGCGTTTCGCCGTTGGCATTTGCAGTACACTCAGAATACATCAACCGACCGAGCACAGTGATTATCGACAAGGATGGCATCGTTCGTTTTGCATACTACGGCACCTTCTGGGGAGATCGTCCGAGCATCCACAAGACCCTTGAAATGATACAGTCGAACGACTACCAGTTTGTTCATCCGAAACGGCTTGTTAAGCGTTGATCTTAACGGATTTGCGTCCGCCATCTCACCTATGTCTCCGGACGCCTTTGAAGTTCCATTCGCACACTTGAAAGTGCAATCATTCGCATTTTGCGATCGCTGGAAGAGAAGCTCCCCGACAGTCCCTCTGAGGCCACTTGCATGGAACTCAGAGGAACGTGGGAGGAGTTTTGGGGCGCTTAGCAGATAACGCAGCGGCATCTCGGAAACTTACGCTATTGGATGGAGCGCCGCGTTGACGGTTCGGTGTCCAGAACAAATGCCTTCGCACCGGGCGCTGCGCGTTGATAGCCAGCCTTTCGAATTGGCAGTTGCTGAACGGGGCGGTTCAGGCTTGCCGAAGAATCCGGAATCGGCGGTGCGTTGTACTGGATTGGCAGAGGTGCCGGTTGATAAACGGGCGATTGAGGGCTCTGGAATCTCATTGAAGAATGATCCGGCTGATAAGTGCTGCTTCCACCATAGGTACCGCTGCCAGCTCCAGAAGTTCCGTTGAACTGTGCTGGCGCATAGTTCGGAAACGACGAGCCACATGAGTTGCCACTGTATGACACTTGTGGCTGGTAGCTTCCGCAGGATGATTGTCCTGCAGAGTGATAAACCGGAGCCGAATACATGACCTGTCGGCCACTTTGATTCGAACAGCCGCTGCCGCTATAAGTTCCGCCAGAGTTGTACGACGACGTCCCGCTGTACGGCCTGGCTCCATAGGAAGGGGACGAATAAGAAGGACCCGAATAAGCGGGGGCGTTGTAGGATGGAGCCGGTGCATAGCTTCGGGAACCTGACCCGAACATGCTGCCACACCCGATTTGAACGCGAGCCACTTCTGGAAGACTGAAAGCTTTCTCCGTGTCTATCTTGGTGGCAAATACTGTAGTTTGAACCTCGATCGACTGGAAACAGCCCGTAGCACGCAGCCCCGTTGTCTGCCTGGGTCTTTCTGTAAACTGCTGCGCAATGAAAATGCAATGGGAGCAATACTGATGAAAATCGAATTTGCGGCAGGATATCAATTTTTGCTCATCGAGTGAGACCGAACGAATAGCACAGTCGCAAGTAAATCCTGCTGAGATGGTCTGAAATGAACCTGGAAGAGGGGAGCGCGACAGAGGGGAGTAATTCGTAAATGAGTTTTGACTAAAAACATCAGCCACGACTTGCTGTCAACTTTCCGAAGTCGTCAACAGCACATGCCTCAGGGCGAACCCAAAAGTTGTGTGAAATGAGAATTGAAGTCCCCCCACTTATCCCCCCACTAATGCGCGAAATCTGCATCCGAGGAACGCAGGGTCGAAGTCTGGTCAAAGAAGAAACCCCGGTTTTTCCGGGGTTTCAGTGAGCATCAGAACGCAAAAGGATACCATTACGGTCTTCGGAGCCGAAGGTTGTGGGTTCGACCCCCGCCCGGGACATTAGAGGGTAAAAGGACATATGTCGATTCAGGTGTTCTGAAGATCGAGTCTGTCCGAAAACCTGTCCGAGAATTTGTTGGAAAACTGGTAGAACTTGAATTCCCTTGCGAAGACATTCAACGTCCGTTCCGGCCGAAAGGGTGCTGGCTGATACGTGGCGAGGAGTCGTTCTCACCAGTTGGTAACGGCTGTCACCTTCTTTGCGGCAGAGATTTCGCGGCTGACTGATTCTGCCTTCGTCGGCTGGCATCCATTGGGGCTCGGCACGCCGGGGGCCCCCGATGGATGCCAGCTGATGAAGGCAACTGGCGCCAGAATTCCGCATCAGAAACTGGCTGCCGTATTCCAGCAAAGTACTGCAACAGCTGACTCACTGAGCGATCGGCAGGGGCAGTTCCATTCCAACCTGCCTTTGTTGACGGCTTTCCGGCGGGGCTCTGAGCGTTATTTCGTTCAGCCACAAAAGATTCGGCTATTCAACGAGTGTCTCAACCGCACGCTTGCAGGAGTCCGGCGACAGATGCTGGTATCGCGGTCGCATTTCTTCGGTTTGGTGGCCCATGTGCTTGTCGATGATGCGTTGATCCACTTGCTTTGTCGCAAGATTGGATGCATAGGAGTGTCGGAAGACGTGGTAACCGCGGATGACGGACCACCTGGAATTCCGTAGAGTTTTGGTAAACTGAATTCGTGCCTGATCGGCCGTCAGCGGCTTGTCAGCGGGGCTCTCAGGGTCTTCAAAATTCTGGCAGAATGCATACTGCCCGCCGGGATGCTTTGCGAACCATTCCTTCATAACAGAAATACAACGGGAGGGGAGTTCGACGCGGCGATAGGTTGTCGAACGTGAGCGGCTTCGTTTGCGTTCCCGGATGAGAACTGTGCCATTTGCAAGGTCGAAGTCATCAATCATGGCCCGCATCATTTCGCTGCGACGTACGCCTGTATAGGCGACGAAGACAAACATGGGATACAGAAAAGGATACCGGTCTCGATGTTTCACGAGTTCCAGTACTTCCTGAACTTCAGCGATATTGAGATACAGAGAATCCCAGAGCTGCTCGATCTTAGCTGGCTCCATTCCACCACGAGCGATGATCGATTCGATTTCCGCTCTGTTCATAAATGGTGGCTTCTCGTCCCGCTTTCCGAAAACTAGGTTTGAGAGAGTTGGGATCTGTTTCACCAGTTCCTGTTTTATGGCCCAGTTCAGAATGCACTTGAGCGTGTCCATGTGCCGTTTGATGGTGTCAGGACTGATGTGCTTCTTGCCAATCTTGCGACGTGACTCGGAATTAATGAACTGTTGAATGTCGTGGGTCGTCAGGGCGTCCACAGCCTTATTGATGGGTAAGCTGGCCTTGAAATGCTTGATGTGGGTTGCCTCGGTCTTGAGGGTGCTTTGCTCTTTCGCTTGCGCTGGCAAAGTCTTCTGGTAGGCCTCGATCAATTGCCCAAGCGTCAAAACTTTTTCTGTTTTTCGCGGCTGGTGGGAGGTCTTACCTCCGGAAAGCAGAAACGTCGCCGGATCCGCATCTGCCGGCATCTCCAGTACGCCTCGGGTCAGGAGCGAGAGCGTTTCCTCGACGCGGGCGAGGGCTGCGTTTGCTTCTCTCAAGTTGGCGGTCTTAAGGGATCGCTTGAATGCCTGGCCGGCGTAGCGAAACCGAATGTAAAACTGATTGGTGAATGAATCCTGACTGACACTTGCCATGGAAAACTCCTCGATTTTGGCCAAAGAAGGACCGGAAATCGTAGGCGGCTGTTACATGTCAGCCCAGCGGTGCAAACCCAATGCAACGACAATGCTATGTCAGTTTTGTGTCAGATTCCACTGGAACCAACAAAAAAAGACTCCGCCAAAATTGACGTAAGTCCTTACGGTGAAACGAGTGGACGATATTGGGCTCGAACCAACGACCTCCACGATGTCAACGTGGCGCTCTAACCAACTGAGCTAATCGTCCGATGGAGGGAATTTATCGGCGAGCGGACGGAAAATCAAATGGTGGATTCTGGAAATTCTCTGAGGATTCAGAAGGGTTGTTGAAAACCGCGAAAAAGGTTGTGTGTTGGGGGAGAAAGTCATTGGGTGCGGCAGGTTGAGTTCTTGCAGCAGGAACGCAGGGATTGCATGGATTGAGGGCAGGAAAGTCCTGATCGTTTCCGTTTATTGTGACGAACTGCTGGATTAATCGGAAAACTCGCCGGTTCTCTGACTATTACAGGCCGTTTGCCTTGCCGGATGCGTGGATTCGGCAAATTCGCAAGTGATCACGTTGTCGGATTCGCGAGCGGAGATAGCGACGGAGTTTGTGTAAGTCGGCGACTTTTTTGTTGTGATCGCCGGAAAAACTGCGATAAACTTCCTGATCACTGCGGAGGTATTGCGTTTTCATTTAAGACGCGGCAGTCTACTTCCGGCGGTTCGGAAGTTGATTCCCTTTATTTATGTCGCAGCGGTCAGGAGATTTTTCGATGTACCTACGCCATTCTATTCTATGTCGATCGTTGCTCATTCTTGGAGCACTTGCCAGTGTGATGCCATCGTCGTCAATCGCAGAGGCAGGATCAAAACCGTCAGAAGCTCGTAAGCCTGTGATTACCAAGCCGAAGTTTGACCCGTCTGCTGAAAGAGTGGAATTCTTTAAAGGCATGGAAGACGGACAGCTTGAAACGCAATTTGTTCCCAAAGATGCCAGTGGTGGTTTTCTCCTGGTGAAGAACACCACTGAGGAACCTGTCACTGTTGACCTTCCCGAAGCGTTTGTGGCCGTTCAGGTGCTCAAGCAATTCGGCGGTGGCGGCATGGGCGGTGGCGGCATGGGTGGTGGCGGAATGGGCGGCGGCGGAATGGGGGGTCAGCTGGGTGGGGGTGTAAATAAAAATGCCGGGGGTGGCTTGGGTGGGGGTGGGATGGGGGGCGGTGGGATGGGTGGCGGCGGAATGGGCGGAGGCGGAGGTGGTCAGGGTGGTGGCGGATTCTTTTCGATTCCACCAGAACGCACGGTGCGAGTTCCCTATGTGTCAGCCTGTCTGAATCATGGTAAACCGGATCCGTCGGCTCGCCTGGAATACAAACTCGTACCGGTTGAGGAATACACGAAGGATGAAGTCCTGGCCGAACTTATTCGCATGGTGGGAACAGGACGAGTCAATCAGCATTCGGCTCAGGCCGCAATCTGGACTCGCACGGACAACATGAGCTGGCAGAAACTGGCAGCGAAAAACGTTCGCGGCATTCTGAGTGTCGAATACTATTTCAACGCTCAGAATATCCGGGAAGGTCAGTTGCTGATGGCAGCAGCCGAAGGCAACGTTCGCGAAAAATCACAAGCCCCGAAGAAGTCTGAAGCGAACGAAGCCGGAAGTCCTCGAGTTCGATAGTCGGAGAGTTCACGCTCGCCATGAGTCAGATTTCAGATAAGTCCTGTACGTCGTACAGGACTTATTTTTTTGGTGACTCAGCGGGCACCTCGGGCAAATCGATCGATTCGTAGAGTCGGGCGAGGGGGACGAGGATTGCTTCCAACTCAAGCAGGTAATCGGCTTCGGGGAGCTTGTCCTTGCGTCGTCGTAACTCTTCCAGTTTCTGTTCCAGATTGTCGCGTGACTGGCGTCGTGCGGGAGTCAATCGGCGCTCCTCGTCGCTGCGAACCAAATGCCAGCGTGATGCCTGGGTTCCGTCGAGCTGATCGGCGTTTTCAATATTCGGTTTTAATCGATCAGCTTCGTAGACTTCGGCTCGTGTTCCCTTACTATCGCCGTTGTCATCAAGCAACGCGTATTCAGTCGCAAGACGTCCTTCGGTCGTATAGAACTCCGAAGTGCGGCGTGATGCAAACAGCCATGCTTCCAGCAGCGAGGTCTGCCCATCACGATTAATGTCGGCATCCAGTCCGCTGATCGCCTGAGACATTGCATCGCCGAAGCGGGAATACTGAATCTGGTTTCCGTCCTTTGTCGCGCTGATCACAATTCGGTTGGACGCAGAAAGTGCGTTGATGAAAGGTGAAGAACACGATGCACAGGCAATGAAGGCGATCGGACGCTTTGCGGGCCGCAGCATTTCTGCCATTTGCTGTGATGAAATATCCGGTCCGTTCAGATTGAGACTGGCAGTCCGCCCGTCGAACGTGCCGTGCCCGATGAACACGATCCAAAGCGGTTCGGTTGTTTCGATTGAAATCGATGTAGCAAGCGATGCCGTGAGTTGTTCCAGGTCAACCGTTGAATGATCACCAGCACCGATCACAGTACAGTCGGCAGCATTTCGTTCTGCCGCGATTTTCCATCGAGTTGCCCATGTCTCAAATGCTGTGCGATACTCGTCCGTACCGGGAGCCCCGATGACGATGATCAACGTCTGGCGTGTTGAATCCCGTATCGGGGCAGGGTCCTGTGCGACGGCTGCTTGAAACGTCCACAGCAGGCAGACGATGTACCGGAGGGCTGACGCCCGCCGCTCGCCAACGAAAGTCAACGTGCGCATCATGGCAGTCCCTTTCGGCGGCGGAGCGTCCAGTCTGTGGCAAGGCTAGCGATGGCGAAGAGGAAGATCCACCATGAATGCCAGATCGGCCATGACCAGATCTCGACCAGCGGCGCGTGGCTTTGCGGCAGACTGCTGACAAAATCTTCAAGGTTGCTCAACGCCACTGTGCGACCGCCAGTGGTTTTTGCCAGCTCCTCCAGGAACGTGCGATCGACCTGAACAGATTTCATTTCCTTCTGATCCGGCTGACTGGCCCAGCCTGTTGCAGCGGTCAACGGCACCGCGGCAGTGTCGTCCGAAACAGTCGCGGAGACGGAAACCCGCCACGCGCCCGGCTGGCTGGCGGCGATCGATGTTTCAAACTGCCCTGCCACCGCATCCGACGGTTCTCCTGTGAGTTCAAATGTCTGTCCATCCGGTCCGACGACTGAAAACCTGACGTCGGCATTTTCGCGTGCTTCAAAGTCGGTGCCTCGCACAAACGCGGTAAGCTTTACTGACCCTGTACCGAGCGTCGAATCTTCCTGGATGACAACATCCATGCGTTGCGGCACGTCTGCTACCAGCCAGCGAATCATTTGCCGACTCGCACGTGCGTGGTCTGCCAGGTCTTCGGTCAGCGTGCCCGGCGGATTTGACGACCCGTTGTCCGGATCGACACCTGGAACGGGCATATCAAGTCCATGAAGTTTTCGCAGTCCTTCGCTCAGCCGCCAACGCCAAAAGTCACCAACGCACAGTGCTGCGGTGCGTCCTTTGCCAAATCTCTGCACGACCAGTGCCGGCCAGCGATTCTCGTCTGCATCATGGACCTCCGCCATCACAACCGCCCCCGGACGAACAAACGCAGCGGAATTCAATGTCAGAAACTCAGGCATCGACTTCAGTCGCTCTTCTTCAGCCACTTCATCGGATCGCAGCCGCACCCATGGCTGGAGCCAGCCATCGTGAGTCAGACTGAGGCGCACGCCGGAGGAGGGCGACTTCATTTCGCGGCTGAGATCGATCGGCAACATTTCTCCAATTGGCGTACGATCGAAGTCGCCCTGACGAAATGATTCCTGGCCGCCCATCATCAGCAAACCGCCGCCACGTCGCGAGACAAAGTCGTAGATGAGTTTCATCTGATCGGCAAGAAAGAAATCAGCTTCGAGATCGTCCAGGATGATGGCATCATACGAGAACAGATCTTCGGGTTTTTCCGGGAATCCGCCGCGCAGTTCCTCATCATCTTTCGTCCCAACCCGCACGAGAACCGGCTCGTCGTATTCTTCGACAGTCTCCGGATCGGCTTTGTCAAATCCACGAAACAGCGAATTCGATGACTCACCCTCACGGCCTCGAAAGTCAAATTTCGCTTCCTTCCGTGCGATGCGAATCAGCGCGACCATCTGCAGTTGCGGATCCGTCTCGACTGCGCGCTTCAGAAACTTGAATTCCCAGTTCGGGCGACCAGACACGTAGAGCACTCGACGCGGCATCGTATTGCGTTCGACGGCCAGGAGTTGCTCGTTATTGACGCTTGTTGCTTCCGTTGTGATGTCGGCGCCTGCCGCAGTTTTCAGTGCCGCTTTCAGGCGATAAAAGACGGTGCCACCTTCTTTCGGACGGTGACGAAATTTGAGAGGCGAAGGATCGTTCACGTCCCGGCTTTGCGTTTCGATGGGCGTGCCTTCAGCATCCAATAGAGTGACGGCGACCTGGCCCGACGTCACGTTGACGGTTGACGGCTGCACCTGAATCGTGACGGGTGCGTCATCGAACGCCGTCTGCGTAACGGAAAAACTTCCTACGGCCACATCGGGTTGAGATGAGTCATCCGGAGGCAGAATCGGATACACGGGTGGCATTCCGACGAGCTCGTCCAACGAACCGGTGGCGTCTGTTGCAATTCCGTCAGAAAGCAGAATGATGCCCGCGAGCGGCTGTCCTTCGTAGCGCTGCTTCAGTTGGCGCAGTGCGGTTTGAAGGCCGGAAGCCATGCCGTTGAATTCCACGGGGTCAAAGCGATCCACCTGTTGCAATCGATCGGCAACGGTGTAGCGTCGCAGTTCGAAATCCTGACCCAGTTGATTCAGCCAGCCAACGGGCTCCGACTTTTCACCCTGCTTCAGCGATTCTGTAAATGCCTCAGCTCGCGTTGCGTCCGCCGAGCCTGTCGTGACCAGATGGCTGCGACTGATGTCCGCGACCACCGCCACCACATTTGCTCCCGAACGCGGTCGTGAACTGCTCCACAGCGGATTGACGAGGCAAATGCATAACAGAACCCAACCCACGATCCTCAGGACCGGCCCAAGCGGTGATTGTGCCAGTCGTTTCCGATTCAGGACCATTGCCAGCAACACGCCGATGATCGCCACCACCATCGCTGGAAGAATCCAGTTGCGATCACCGATCGTCAGGCTTGCGAGTGATGGGGTGAACATAGGAGAGTAATCAGCAGTCAGTAATCGGCAGTCAGCAGTCAGTAATCAGGAGGCAGGAGAAGACAAAACGCCGGAAATTCTTGATCCGTACCTCACGCGGTCGAAAGCGACATTTTCGCCGTGCGGAGTATAATTGAATCCTGATTCCCGACCTCTGTATTCTGCTACGCTACTGCTTCATTTTTCGGATGTTCTACACACGCGAGCAGGCGGTCGACGAGTGAGTCAACAGTGACGCCCTGGGCTTCGGCACGATAGTTGGGAAGTATGCGATGTCGAAGAACGGGCTTTGCAAGGGACTGGATGTCTTTTGTTGAGACGTAGCTTCGTCCATCCAGCAATGCCTGCGCTTTTCCGCCGAGAACCATATACTGACCGGCTCGCAGACCAGCGCCCCAGGAGACGAGTTCATTAATGAAATCGGGAGCCCCTTTTTGATGGGGGCGTGAGGCAGCGGCAAGGCGGACGGCGTAGAGAATGACTTCATCGGCGATCGGAACGCGCTGCACGACTTGATGAAATTCGCGGACGATGTCGCCCGAAAACAGCGACTTGATTGGCAGGAAATTCCTGGACGTCGTCTGCTGCACGACCGCCACTTCTTCGTCTTCCGGCAGGTAGTCGATCAGGACATTGAACATGAACCGGTCGAGTTGGGCTTCAGGCAGGGGATACGTGCCTTCCATTTCGATCGGATTTTGCGTCGCGAGAACGAAGAATGGTTCATCCAGCGTGTAGCGTTGTCCGGCTGCGGTGACCTGATGTTCCTGCATGGCTTCCAGAAGAGCCGACTGCGTCTTGGGTGGTGTGCGGTTGATTTCATCCGCCAGCAGCACGTTGGAGAAAATTGGTCCGGGGATAAACCGCATCGCGCGGCCACCAGCACCGTCTTCTTCCAGAACTTCCGTCCCGGTAATGTCGGCTGGCATCAGGTCAGGCGTAAACTGAATGCGGTTGAACTTGAGGTCGAACAACTGAGCGATCGATTTGACGAGCAAAGTTTTTGCCAAACCCGGTGCTCCTGTGATCAGACAGTTGCCACCGGCAAGCAGAGAGATCAATAACTGTCGGACGACATCTTTCTGGCCAACGATGACGCGAGACAGTTCAGTGTCGATTTGTTTTCGGAACTGCCGCAAAATCCCGATGAGTTCACGCTCCCGATCGGGCGTAAGTTCTGTGTTCCTGGTCATTGACCTGCTTTCAGTGTGTCATGGCATAAAAGATGACATTAATCCCCAAGGGGTACGCTTTTTTCTCAGAAAACTCTTTGAAGTACCAGGGGTCTTCGCCTTCTCGTTCCCAGCCGTCGCCAAGATCCGTGTTATGCCCGATAAATGCCATCATGCGTCCGTTGTCGTCGTACACAGCGCGGTAATGCACCTCTTCAGTGCCGTATCCCTGAGCCGAGTAGATTTCGCCGTTTGCCATTTGATGCGCGAATCCGATCGCGGGAATCTGTGGTCGCTCCTTCAGATCATAGACGCAGTGAAAGACCGGGTGTTCGAGCGGAATGTCTTCCCATTTGCGATCAGGAAAAACTTGCTTCAGTTCGCGTTCAAAGCCTTCCCATTCTTCGTCACCCCAGAAGTCATCCACCATCAGAAAGCCGCCGTTGAGCAAATACGTCCGCAGGGCTTTACGTTCTTCCTCTTCGAGATAAATGTAACCGGGTTCGATCAGGTAGATAAACGGGTAGTCGAACAGGCGGGGATCCGTCAGCTCAATAATCAAGCCGTCCGGATCGGTATGGATCGAAGTCAGCTGCTGCAATCGATACGAAAAATTCAGGTCGGCATCCGGGTAATCCGTCTGCCAGCCCCAGCGACCCATTGACCGGTATCGAATTCGGACAAACGTAAAAACGTCGTTCCGGAATTTCTCATCCAGTTTCCAGTCCGGCACGCCGTTTCTCTGCACGCGCCGTCAGCCCCTGGAAGTCCCGATAACGCCGCGCTGTCCGCCAAACTGCGTAAATGCAGCGGCAGTACAACAGACCGCCAGCACGGCGACCAATACGACTCCGTGGCGTCGATTCATATCTTGAACCCTCGACGTCGCTCAATGAAAACGTGTGTTTGCAGGAACACAGGTTGTCGCAGATTCCGGCATGAATTGCTACTGTCGGCGGGATACCTTCGTTATTCGGCAACTTTGCTGATCAGGATCGCGACCGCGGAATCAACTTTCGCGAATGCGAGCAATGGCTACTTTGGTGATGCCGGTGGCCTGAGCTTTGATGCTGCCTCCTCCAAAGCTTTCTGCTGTGCTTCGGCTGCCTCTTTCTGCTGTTTCTGCATGCGATGCATCATACCTTCCTGAGCATCGATCATTCGGGCAAGCATGTGATTGGCGAGGGCTTCGCCGACTGCGGCCTGGACAAGAATTCCGCTTTCGTCTGCCTGCACGGTCAGCGATGCCTGCTGCGCACCACCAAGATCGAATACACGCTGCATGATGGGTTTTGGTTTGTCGATTTCTCCGCCTAATCCACCAATGAAACTCACCGCCATCGGATTAGGCGGAAACCACCACGCGTTTTCGTCCAGCCAGTGCGGCAATGGAGCGATGCCGGAGGAATCTTCCTGCGGATACGCAAGCCAGCGTTCCATGTCGATATTTATGGTAACCAATGGTGTCCGGTACGCCAGCCCGCCATCGTTGCAGAGATCGATGGAATGTCGCAGAATTTCATTCGCATTTTCGGCACCGGCGGCAAACCACAAGCGATTGCCTTCATGCATCAGATATGCGTGACTGATCCGCAGGCCGGACTCAGCTGCGAATCGTTCCACTTCTTCCTGCGGCAGATTAAAACGAATCAAGGGACGACCGTCATCTTCTGACAATGTTATCATTTCACCGATATTCGGCGGGGCACCGTCCGAGTGCGTCATGAAATGGTGCAGACTTTGCAACAGTCTGGAATTTTCGCTCACCTGCAAACCTCCGTAGAAGACTCCTCCCGATGCTTCGCTCCAGCCAATTTTTGCGAGCAATTCCAAATTGCGATGATCGGCGATGTCTGCAAGTGTCTCTGAGAGAACTCGCGAAGCATCGACCATGGCGGGATCGCTGTTGAATTCGCGATCGATGGCTTCCTGAAGCCATGTCCCAGTTGCCAGCAATGCCGCCGGGGCTTCTTCCGGAAATCGGACGCACAGATGGACGGTCGCGGCTGCGTGGTCATTCAAAATCGGTGCAAACTGACTCAGACCAGCTGCGGCCGGAAGCTGTTTTGTGAGTTCACTGTTATTGCGAGCGCGAATGCGAAGTTCACCGCGCAGTGAGTCATCGTCAGCGGATGCAAAACGCGCCCAACCGGAAGAATTGTCGATATCGAAAAGCACAGCTTTTGTGAGGGCAAGGCCAAGATCACCGGACGAACGTCGCATGTTGTACGTTGTGTCTGATTCATCATCGTGCTGCTGAAGCTGCGTGCCGACGGCGGCAGTGAGCATGTTCCAGCCAAGCTGCCGGATGCCAACCGGGATGCGATCAAGGTAGGCATCAAATCCCAGATCGTTCGAACTGCTGACGCTGCTTGTCACCGAGTCTGCCGAGGGCAGTTCCATCTCAAGCAACTCATCGAAAGTCGCCTTGTAAAGCACGTTGTCGAAAAGGCGGCAGTATTCTGTCATTGTATAGGTGGTTTCGATAAACTTCTTGCCGTCCTTCTCGACGATCTTTTGTTCGTTCTTCCAACCACTCTGTTGATTGTTATTGGCGGCAATCTGCGATTCGTCGTAGCCAACAGGCATTTCTGCCGAGTTTGAGTATCGATATCCGGTCTTGAAACAGCCATTGCCAAGCTCTTCCATGTAACCATTGTCGCCGTGGTTGGCCTTGCCGCCGTTCAATATTCTGCGAGCGTCGTCTTCATCGACGACCGGTTGAAAGATGATGGTTTCGAATGAAGGAATCAGCCCCGTCACCATGTAAAAGGCGACGCCGAACACAGGCTGTTCTACGCCGGGCTGCATGCCCTCAAGCTGCGTGCGAACCTGCTCCTGCTCAAATTGCGTACGGAGCGTGGTGCCGATTTCCAGCTTTTCAGTCAGCGCCATTACGTAGTCGATCATCCGTTTGGGAGTGACGTCACGCGCGTACCAGATCGCGATGGGTGTGTCGGCAATTTTCCCGTCCAATTGGGCTTGAGCTGTGCGAGTGGAGACAATTCCCAGCAACACCGGAGGCGTAATCAGCAGGAAACAGACCAAGCGAAATGCAGCATAAAGCATACGGAATTCATCCAATCGACAAGCATGGGGCAGGGCAGACGATTTGTTGATCACCTGTGCGAGATTCAACGCAGCGACAAAATTGTCTTCGTTGATTCGTTCGAACCAGCAGATTCTGCCGAAAAACAGGCGAAAGACAGCGACTTCATCGTGAGGAAGCGGTAAGTCCATTTGAACGCTTGTCCGGATTATCCGCCGTGCTCATCTATCATCAAAAGCGCCGAATTCCGGCCATCCATGAGAAGTTTCACGTTAAGTCGCTCAAAGAATGGAAATCACGGCTTTTGCGGGCTCAAGAAATGAGATTTCTCACTCACACCCTGTATTTTCTGCTCCCGCACGAGCCCTCGCGGGGCAAACAATGCGAACAGTCGGCCCAAAGGCTCAGATTGATGCGGACTCAGGACTGGTTCTCGTAAAATACGCCGACCGCGCAGAATTGCGATTCTGAGCTTGCTAAACTGACGTGCCAAATTCTCAATCAGCCTTGGTGTGTCTGTATTGCCTGAGCAAGTTGATTGTTTGCGCACCGATGGGGATCGGTTAACGTGCATTGGTAATAATAGAGATGTGTCTGCTTCCCGGTTGAGGCGGCACATGAACAGATTCTTCACTGGGTACATTCATGTCGCAAACTTCTCCTCGTGACGTCGTCATCACTGGCATCGGCATTATTTCGCCGCTGGGAATCGGACGCGATGCGTTCTGGTCAGGCATCGCGGATGGCCGAACGGGAATCAAGCGGGTGGAACTGCTCTCTTATGTCGGCACACCTGGCTGTATTGGTGGAGAAGTCAGCGACTTCAATGACGAAACGATAAAGAAACAGCACCTCAAGACGCTGCGTAAAAGCCTCAAGGTGATGTGTCGTGAAATTCAGATGGGAGTCGCGGCCGCGTTGCAGGCGATGGAAGATGCGGGACTTGCACCGGGTGCCGTCTCCCCTGATCGCATCGGTGTGGATTTTGGTGCGAATCTGATGTCCAGTCCACCGGAAGTTCTGATCGGTGCGGCACTGAAATCGATGTCTGAAAAGAACGGTCGGCCTGCTTTTGATTTTGATCGCTGGGGCGTCGATGGAATGGCAGGCATGGAACCCCTGTGGCTGCTGCGTTATCTTCCGAACATGCCGGGATGTCACCTCGGTATCGCGCTGGATGCACGCGGACCGAACAATTCAATCACGCAGGATGAAGCATCCGGTTGTCTGGCGATCGCGGAAGCGGCAAACATTATTCGTCGCGATCGCGCGGACGTGATGGTAACAGGCGTGACAGGGACTCGCCTGCACCCTGTGAAATCATGTCACAACAGTCACTGGGATATTCTGGCGGACGGACCTGCCGAAACCCGAGTGCGTCCGTTCGATGCCCATCGTACCGGCGAGGCACTGGCCGAAGCGTCATGCACTGATCCTGGAAGCTCGCTCCCACGCTGAGGCCCGTGGAGCGAAGATTCTGGGAACTGTCCTGGGTTGTGGTGCAAGTACGGTCTCCAGTCGCGAAGGCCATCCGGATGAAGCAACGGCTGTAGTGAACGCTGCGAACGCCGCGATGTCACGAGCGGGCGTTTCTGCTAAGGATCTGGGACACATCAGCGCATGTGCTGCCGGTCATCCCGCCCGGGATCGTTACGAAGCCGCTGCATTGCGTCGCATCCTTGGTGATCGTGCTGATGAAGTCCCTGTCACGGCATTCAAGAGCTACATGGGAAGTTCCGGCAGTGCAGCCGCGCTTTGCGAAATCGCAGCCTCATTGCTGGCAGCGCAGCACGGCGTCGTTCCAAAGACGCTGAACTTCACAACACCGGACGTCGAGCAACCGCTTAACGTGGTGCATGGCGAACATCTGACAACGTCGAACGGCCTGTTCCTCAAGACGAGCGTCACCCGTGTCGGCCAGGCCAGTGCGGTGGTGATCCAGGCTTAGAACCCTTCAGAATGACGTATCATTACCGATGCTCGCCGAAGCATCGACGGGCCAGCCTAGGGATCGATGCAGCGTGAACTGTGCCACGTTATAGTCGGCGACGGCTCGTGTGTATTCACGCTGAGCGTTTGTCAGAGCCTGAATCGACTGCAGGACTTCGATCGGTAATCCCTGGCCATTCTCAATGCGATCCCAGTTGCGATCGAACGAATCCTGTGCCGCGCTGACGGCTTCCTGAGCCGTCTGAATCTGCAGCCAGCGGGATTGAGTCTGGGCGTGTGATTCGACAATTTCGCGGGCGATCTGATCCATAAGGGCGATCTGCTTTGTCCGGGTCTGCACGATCCGGGAACTTGCTTCGCGACGAGCCGCCTGTTCGCCGAAACCTAATTGCCGCAACTCCCAATAGGCAACCGCGTCTGCGTCAAGTCGATCGCCACTATTTTGCAGATTGCTGCCAAGTCCTCCGGCCAAACCACCGTAACTGACGCCCAGGAGCACACTGGGAATCAACGGTGCATAACGCTCGCGATTGAGACGCTCGACCGCTTCACATACCAGATGCCGCGATTCTGCGATCTCCGGACGGTGCGACAGGCCAATCGAAACCAGGCTCTGAGCCGAGGTGTCGTTTTCAACCATGGTAATCGGATGCAGATGCGACTCCGCAGGCTGCAGCACCTGCGCGTATTCCCAGCGCACCTTCTCAGCCAGTCGCGCTGATGCCACATGGACTCCTTCATTCGCGCGTTGCAGTTCATTCTTGCGCATGGCAAATTCTGCACGAGCGCGGTCATGGTCGGACGTAAGTCCCTGACCAGCCGCAGCGAATTCCCGCGTCACGCGTTCCAGTTCCTGCGACTGGAGCATCGCTTCGTTCGCGACGGCATGTTCCTGAGAGGCACGGAGCAGCTGGACGTAAGCCAGTGATGTGGCCAGCAGGCTGTCGTTCGTCGCAGCACGGGCGTTCGCGTCCCGAGCACGCACACTCTGTTGCGCGATGCGAGGCTGAAACACGGCGTCGGTGACATGGAACTGGGCGAGCACACCCGGAACAGCCGGTGAACCCGCACCGACCGCACCGGCTCCGAGTCCCGAGTAAACGGAACCGCGACTGGTTTCGATGACAGTACCAGCGACGTCCTGAATCCGTCCTTCGTGCTTGTTGTAGTTCGCACCGGCTCGCAGCGACGGCAGCCAGAGCGATTCCGCGCGATCCAGCTGGGCGCGGGACTCTTCAATCCGGGCATTTGCAAACGCGACCTGCGGACTGCGTCCGGCGGTGAGCATGAGGGCCGTGGAGAGATCGATTGTCTGCGCAGATTGTTCCGGCAGTTGAACGACAACCAGAGTTTGTTTTTCGACAACTTCGCCCTCAGCGGCGACAAGTGTGATGGAGTCAGCCACGTCCTCAGCACCTGCAAACGCAAGGGAGCTGTGATCAGCAGCCGGTGCCGCAGATTCTCTTTCGCAGAGCGATTCGCGATTCTCGCGAACTCTTGTCGTGCTGGCAATACTGGTGCTGCGGCAACCGGTCACTGCCAAGCACACAGAGAGCGCCGCTCCGATACAGTAAGTTGTCGTCAGCCGAGCCATCCGTGGCGCTCCGAGATCAGCAGTCTCTGCCGGTTTTCGCGTACGACATCCGTGCCGTTTGCTGACCGACAGAAGTCTCTGCTGTCACCATCGGATCGCATCAGTCCGTATGATCAGACTCCACACACCTCTCGGAATGACCCTCAAAACAAGAACAACCGGACACACAGAGAATCCAGGATTTCTTAAAAAAAACTGGATCCGCCCAACAATCTGAGCCTGAGGCGCTAGCCGATTTTTTTGTACATTAGTCGGCTATCGCGTCGGGCTGAATTCTTTTGTTGTTCGGCTAGCGCCTCAGGCTCATTTTATCGGGGGGAGTTCTGATGATGACCGGGTCGCAGGACATTGTAGGGATGCTAATTACCTGGACAACCTACGGCACCTGGCTTCCCGGTGACGCTCGTGGCTGGCGAGAAAAGCGCCGTGGAAATCAGCCGCCGGACCCTGAACTCGAAGCCGAGTGCCGCGAAAAAATGAAATTCGAGCCGGTCTTGCTCTCGCTGCAGGATCGGGCGACCGTCGAGCTCGCTTGCCGCCAACATTGCGACCATCGCGGTTGGCTGCTTCATGCGGTCAACGCTCGGAGCAATCACGTTCACGTTGTTGTCCTTGCAAACGCCAAATCAAAGCCGATTCGAGACCAACTCAAAGCGAACTGTACGACCCATTTGCGCCGCCAGCCAATCCCATTGATTTGCGAACGCACGTGGACAAAAGGCGGCGATTGCGAGATACTTTTAAACGACGAATCGCTTCACAACGCAATTGAGTACACACTCAACGGCCAGGACTGAGGCTGAGGCGCTAGCCGATCCGGAATTTTAAATCAGCCTGCGCCGCTGGCCGATCTGGAAAACAGGGAAATCGGCTAGCGCCTCAGGCTCAAGAGATCTAACCGCTCGCAGTTCATTTTGCCGTGGCCTTTTCCACCATCTGCCCATCCGTAAACGCGGCTGCGTTGGCGGTGAGGATGTCTTCGGTACCGTCGAGACCGGACGTGATTTCAACGTCGGTCGCGGAACGAATACCAGTCTGCACGGGTTTTCGCAGGATGGATCCATCGGACGTCACGGTCACGCAAAAGGACTGACCATCCTTCGTGACGATGGCCGTCTTCGGCACGGACAGCACGTCGGGCCGTTCGGCTACGGTGAGTTCCACCTGAGCGTACATGCCGGGGCGCAGGTGACCGTCCGAATTCGGCACATCGATCTCACAACGCAGTGCGCGTGTTCCGGATTGCAGTGCCCATCCGGTACGGGCCACCGTGCCATCGATTGACATGTTGCTCTGAGCTGAAATGGTGATCTTTGCCGGACGACCGTTTTCCACCAGCCCTGCATCGGCTTCCGGAACGTCCACAAACAGCCGGACAGTGTCTGCCTGCACAAGCACAAACAGGGGAGTATCTGCCGCACTCCGAGATGGCTGTACGAGATGCCCCGGATCAATCCGCCGTTCGGTGATGATGCCATCAAACGGTGCGGTGATCTGCAGATAATCCCGCAATGCAGAGACGCGATCCCGATCCGCCTCGGCCACACGCAGGTGCGACTTCTCAGCCTGAACGTCGGCTTGAGCTTTCTGAATCGAAACACTCGCTTCGTGCATCGCTGCTTCGGCGGATTTGACTCGGGCATTCGATTCGCTGCGGCTGGCATCGGCGCTCTTGAACTGCAGTTCTGCTTCCTCCATCAGTTTCGGAGTGACAGTCTTTGCATCGGACAGTGTCTTCATGCGGTCGAATTCGGACTTCCAGCGTTCATATTGAGCCGTTGCACGCTGCTGGCCGGCGACGTGCTCTTCGACGCCCGCTTTTGCCGAGACCAGCATGGATTCCGCCACTTTCACGGCCGCCTCTGCCTGGAGGACTTCCGCAGTTACCTGTTCGACCATCGCCTGCTTCTGATGAAGTTCTTCTTCCACTTCCGGGGCGGTGAGTACGGCCAGAGTCTGACCGGGTTCCGTGATCCTGCCTTCCGCATCGCGCTTTGGTCCGGTGACTCGATCACCGATATCCACCTTCACCAGATCCACATAGCCACCGATTTTGGCATGGATCGGCGTCGTGCTGAAGGCTTCAATTTTTCCCGGCTGGATGGTCTTCTGAATGAGCGTTTTGCGGACTGGTTTCGACGTCGCAACTTTCGGCAATGCGGCCGCTGAGGATTCTTTCCCAGCACCGTCCTGCTGGATCCGGGCGTCGCAGCCCGAGAAGAACAGACACATGACGATACAGGTCGCAACGACACCGTGAGAATTCAAGCGCATTACGCTTCTCCCTTTAACAGATTCTCTGGATCCAATGGATGCAGCGAGAGCGACGCGATCGAACGTCGCCCCTGAATCATCGCAAACACAGCCGGCAGAATGAACAGCGTCGCAAATGTTGCCGCCAGAAGGCTGCCCATGACGGCGCGGCCCAGTGGGGCGGTCTGTTGACCGGATTCGCCGAGTCCGAGGGCCAGCGGCAGCATTCCGGCCAGCATCGCACAACTGGTCATCAGAATGGGACGCAATCGGGCGACTACAGCGTTCTCTGCCGCCACAGATGATGATTCGCCTTCACGACGTCGCTGTTCGGCAAACGTGACTACCAGAATGGCATTGGCCATCGCCACGCCCAACCCCATAATGACGCCGATGAATGACTGGATGTTCAGTGTCGAATGACTCAGCCACAGCAACAACCCGGCACCTGTCAGAACAGCGGGAGCCGCCGACACCGTCACCAGCGATAGTCGGAACGACTGATAATTGGCGGTCAGCATCAGGAAAATCGCAAGCAACGCCAGCAGCAATCCCACACCAAGTCCACTCAGCATCTGGCGCAGCGGAGGAATCTGGCCACGCAGTTCGTAAGTGATTCTGCCGGCCTTCGCTGGTGTTGGCTGACCGGGTGCCACCTGGGCGACTTTTTCAGTCGCGGCTTTGTCGGATGCATCCTTCGCGGCATCATCGTCCTTTTTGACCTGTTCCACCGCCGCGATCACCTGTTCTGACACACTCCCCAGATCTGCTCCTGTGATGTTTGCAGTCAGTGACAATTCCCGCTTCATGTTATAGCGATCAAACTGTCCCGGCATGGTTCCCTGCGTGATCTGTGCCACGTCACGCAGCAGCAACGGACTTCCGTTTTCTGTATGGAGCACCGGAACCGTTCCCAGATCGTCCAGCGACGACATGGCCGGTTGAGGAATCTCCACCTGGACCTGGTAGCCGATCCCGCTCTTCGGGTCAGGCCAGTAATTCGGTACGAGGAATCGACTGGACGAAGTTGCCGCCAGCACTGAGCGACTCACCTGATTCACTGTGGCACCTGACAGGCCGGCCTTCTCCCGATCGATTTTCACATCGATCGTCGGATAGTCCAGTGCCTGCACGACCTGAATGTCCCGCAGCGCTGAGATCGACGAGATCGACTGCTGCACTTTCTTCAGAAAGTCGCGGTTCTCAGCAATTGAACCACCCCGCACAGCAATTTCAATCGGCGTGGCAGAACCAAAGCTCATGACTTCGCTCACAATGTCCGCAGGCTCGAACGAAAAACGCACCCCTAAAAAATTTTCGGCGAGCGTCGAACGCAATTCTGCCTTCATGTGTTCCGTACTGATCCCGCTGCCTGGCTGCAGTGCAATTCGCAGGATCGCTTCTTCGGGACCTCGGGAAAACTGGTATACGGCATTGACCGGGAACGAGGCGGGGACAGTTCCCACATAACCGAGCGTCAGGCGTACATTTTGTTTGCCGACCACTTCACCGATGGTGTCGAGCACCTTCTTTGCAATGGCCTCAGTGGAATCGATATGCGTCCCGTCAGCGGCTCGCATGCGGAGTCGGAATTCGCCCGCATCAATCGTCGGAAAGATCTCAATGCCGATCTGTCGCGAACATTGCCACAACAAAGCTCCGCAGAGCGCCAAATAAACCGGCACTGTGATCCACCGTGTCGCAACAGCGAGACGAACCAGCGATCGGTAGCTGCGGACAAGGGTGTTTTCGCGTGGCGACAGCGATTGTGCGCCGTCAGACTCCGACGGTGCTCCGGAACGATGCTTCTTCAGCAGCCACACGCACAGGATCGGCACAAAGGTACTCGACAACAGGTACGAACTGATCATGGCAAAACCCACCGCCAGTGACAGCGGGGCGAACAGTTCGCGGGGAGCGCCTTCCATAAAGAATGTCGGCACGAACACTGCCAGAATGCAGAGCATTGCCAGCAGGCGCGGCACGGCCGTTTGCTGATTTCCGATGAGCACTGCATGTGCCACGGATCTGGAATGCCGAAGCTGCGTGTGAATGTTTTCGATTTCGACCGTGGCTTCATCAACCAGAATCCCGACGGCCAGCGCGAGTCCCCCGAGCGTCATCAGGTTAATGGTCTGTCCGGTCAGCCACAGCCCGACGATCGCTGACAGAATTGCCAGCGGAATATTCAGCACCACCACCAGCGCACGCCCAGTCGCGGAGGAACAGCAATACCATCAGGCCCGTCAGAATAGATCCCAGGATGCCTTCGGTTGCCAGGCTGCGGATCGCGCGTCACATAGGAGACTGGTCAAATTCGAATGCGACCTGAATATCGTCCGGCAGTTCCTGTTGCATCTTTGGCAGGGCATTGCGGATTTCGCTGATGACGTTCATCGTCGAGGCGTCGGCGCGCTTGGTCGCGAGGATGTAGACGGCGCGGCGACCGTTGACCAAAGCGTATCCGGTCGTCACGTCCGTTGCATCTTCGATCGTGCCGATGTCGCGCAGGTAAACGGTTTGCTCGCCTGTCTTCAGCGGAATCTGGCCGAGTTCACGAATATCGCGGACCATCCCATTCGTTGGAACCGCCGGAAAGAATTCCCCGAGGTGAATATTCCCGGAAGGGCTGATCGTGTTTCCCGTCGTCAGCGCGCTGATCACTTCATCGGGCGAAATCCCGTAAGCCCGCAGGCGATCCGGGTTGGCGCGAATCACGATACTGCGTGCCGACCCTCCAAACGGCGGCGGCGAGAACGCCGGGCAGTGAGGAAAACATCGGGCGAACCTTGAACAACGCCTGATCCTGAATCTCGGCAATCGTCTTCGTGCCGCTCGACAGCACCAGATAGCCGACAGGGACGCTGCCGGTATCGAATCGCATGACAAACGGCGGCACCGTGCCGGGCGGCATCATGGCTCGCGAGCGATTCACGTAATTGATCGTCTCTGCCATCGCCTGAGCCATATTCGTGCCGGAATGGAACTGCAGCTTCATCAGTGCCGCCCCCTGCACGTTGCGACTTTCCACATGATGGATGCCGTTGATGTACAGAAAGTGATACTCGTAATAATTTGTCAACAGCCCTTCCATCTGCGCCGGGTCCATGCCACCGTAGGGCTGGCAGACATAAATCACCGGCAGGTTGAGGGCAGGAAAAATATCTACCGCCATGCGCTTCAGCGGAAGTTCCACACCCCGTTCCCGGAGCCAGTTATCGACCGCAGGCGGCCTGATGACGCTGAAGCCCGCCATGACGATCGCCAACAGCAAGACGATGACCGTCTTTGGTCGGCGGAGAGCAAAATTGATGGGATTCATGCCATGACTCAGCGGGGCAGGGTGGAAACTCAATTGAACCGACTGAGTCTAACTGTGTCCGCCAATCAACGCAAAGACTCTGTGGTTGCCGCAGCAGCACATTCTGCCGCAGCACAATCGGCACAAACGGAACTTCCGTTACGGGTGGTCCGCAGTCCGCCTGCGATTGTTAAGACTGGCATGAACCGAGCGTCCGGCACGTTGTGTACAACCGATCTAACAGGACGCCGGAACCCAACAATTGGATTCAGGTCCGAGCGGTTGCAGCGAATGGACTCGCCATACAAACCGCCGATCCGGCACAGTTTACGCAAACGGAAAAGCAGAACAGCCGAGTTACGTTTGCGGTCTGCCTTCTATCGGACTCATCAGCAAGTGGAGTGTTTATGATAAGTTCATCATGGAAGAGACTGTTCTGTGGACTGATAGCGGCGGCGATTGCGATGCCGGCCGCAGCGGACGATCTGGATGACCTCAGAGCCCGTTTGGAAGCAATTGAGACTGAAAATGCCAGGCTGCGGGAAGACCTGGATGCGGTGAAAACGTCCGAAGATGTGCTCGTGGGCCAGATGTCCGAACTGTCGAACACTGTCGACAGGAAAGAGGACGCCAAAGATCCCAGGAAAGAAGATCCGCTGGCATTTAGCACCAAGTGGAACCACGGCTGGGAAGCGTCCACAAAGGACAAGCAGTTCAAATACCATGTCGGCGGTCGCGTGCAGTTTGACACGGTGTTTCTGCAAGAGAGCACTGGCGGCTTTGCCGGTGCAGGCGGATTCGGCGATCAGGACTCTGTCAACTTCCGCCGGGCTCGACTGCGGGCCGACGGCACGATGTACGGTACAATTGACTGGGTGACTGAGTATGATTTTGTCAACAGCGTCAACGTGGACCCCACGTTGCCAGCTGCGGAATCAAATGTCAGTCACGTCCCTGCACCAACAGACTTGTGGGTCAATTTCCGGGAAGTGCCACTGGTCGGAAACATTCGAGTCGGAAACGTCAAGGAGCCAATCGGTTTCGAACACCTGACAAGCAGTCGTTACCTGGACTTCATGGAACGATCCTTTAATCAGGATCTATTCTATGGTGCATTCAATAACGGTTTTACACCGGGCATCCTGTTCTTTGATAACTGGAGCGAAGATGACCGAGGCACGTGGTCGACGGGATTCTTCAAAAATACCACCAACGCCTTTGCGTATGGAATCGGTGAGGGTGAATATGCCTGGACGAGCCGTGTCTCGTATCTTCCGTGGTATGAAGATGAAGGCAAATATCTGATGCACCTTGGCGTGGCAGGAAGTATTCGTGATCCGAACAACGCAGCAACTCGGTATCGAACTCGAGGATCGCTGCGAAACGGCCCAGGCGCACTGAACCCTCTCCTGGCGAATACGTCTTCGTTTAAGACCAGTGAAGTGGATTTCGGTGGCCTGGAATGGGTCGTGCAGATGGATTCGCTGCTGCTTCAGACTGAATACACCTGTGCGTGGAATCATAACGCCGTCGGCAACGGGTCCGGTGCCCCGGTCGGTGCTCAGCTGGGAAATGTCTTCGTCTACGGCTGGTATGCCGAAGCCCTGTACTTTCTGACCGGCGAACATCGCGAGTACGAAAAGAAATCCGGAGCCTTCGGCCGAGTCATCCCGCATGACAATTTTGGGTCGAAATGTGGCTGTGGAGCCTGGCAGGTCGGTGCACGTTACAGCACGGCAAATCTGTCAGATTCCGGTCTGGATGGCGGTCGTGTCGATGACGTGACGCTGGGACTGAACTGGTTCCTGAATCCAAACATGAAAGTCCAGACCAACTACGTTTACACAACGCGGGACACACAGGCTGGTATCGGTGGCGGAAACTACTCAGGAGTTGGAATGCGACTGGCGTGGGACTTCTGAATCAAGAGTAGACGTCAACCCACCGCTCTCACTTCAACGGCAGACCCTCAACTGGTGTGCCATTCGTTGTCAGAATCTGAATCTCGTGCGCGCGGTGCGGGCCGGTGTACTTCCAGACGATTTTCTTCTCGGGCGTCACTTCAAAGACTTTGATCGCTTCCTGAGATGCGTAACTGCAGATCACCGTGTTGCCATTGGGAAGCCGCTGGGCACCACATGGATCGACGAACGGCCGCAGGTCCGGGAAGTCATCGTTGCTGATTTTCCAGACAACTTTGCCTACGGCGTCCATTTCGACCGTCTTATTACCGTGAGTCAGATTGACCAGCGTGTGGCCGTTGGCCAGACGGATGGCAGTAAACGGCCAGTTCTCAGCCGCGCGTCCGCCAAGTTCTTCCAAATCGGTTGCAAACTGCTGCACGACTTTACCGTCGGGAGTGTACTCTTTCACCTTAAACGCCAGCAGATGCGTGGCAAGGTAATTGCCGTTTGCTAACTGGCGTGCCATTCGCGTCTGCATGTGCGCGTTGTCGGTTTCCGGCTGCAGGGGCACATCGACGACGATTTTCCCGTCAGCATCGACTTCCAGGAGTCGCGGCTTTTTGCCAAGTTCCGTGATCAGCGTGCGACCGTTTTCCAGTCGCTGGACCGTGCCGATTTCACTGTTCTCGGCCGATTTCGTGTAGTGGAATACCACGTCGTGTTTGCGTGTGAGTTCTTTGACTTCATCGCCCCACGCGATCAGTACATTGCCGTTCGGAAATACAAACCCATCCCGCGCCGCAGCCTTGCCTGCGTTCCATTCTTCCGAGCCATCTTCGGCAATGATGCCCGTGAATGAAGGACCGGCGATAAAGAATGAATGCCTGACTGGTTCATCAGCGCAGGCAGTGTGCATCATTCCAGCGATAACGCCGAGAATAAGGAAGTATAGGGAGCAGCGTGTCATTGAGCGAATTCCTAATGAGTGAGACGAAGAATTTCTTCTCGGAGGGCTGACGCCCTGCCGCTCGCCTGCATGCCGACGTCTATAAACCAGGCTTTGGTGGCATCACGGGATTTTTCCAGGGATCAACGCCCGTCGCTTTGATGCGGCGTTTGAAGACACTGTCTCCGCAGGTCACGTACAGGACATTACGTTGAGGCCCGCCGAGAATGACGTTCGACAGCCACCCTTCTTTGGGCTTGTTCAGTATCAGGTTAACGCGACCCAGCTGGTCCATCACCTGCACGCCCAAAGCTGTCGTCACATACATCCGGCCTTCGGTATCGACAGCCATGCCATCCGCGCCGGTTTGCAGATGATCGGTGACATGCAGCCAGCCGTATTCCTGTTTGGCGCCCAGCGTGCCATCCGACTGAATCTGGAACGAATAGCAAAAGCGTCCACGCGTGTTTGCTACGGTGAGCAGCGTCTGATCGGGAGATGTCATTACACCGTTCGGAAACTCAATGCCGCTGTCCACTTCCTTCTTTTCCCCCTTGATAGTGAAGTAGAAAATCTTCTTGTTGTCCGGATCCGTGCAATAGCCTGTTCCATTGCTCAACAACACCAGATCGTTGCCTTTGATGCCATCAACGACAACGTCTCGGGTTTTCCCATCTGGCGAATACCGCACGATCTGACCATCCGCGTGGCGGCAGGCATACAGCAGATCATCCGGTCCCATCATCAAGCCATTGGCAGCACCGGAGTCCTCCGCAAAAACGGAGACCTTGCCATCGGCACTGACCTTGTGGATACGGTTGTTTGGAATGTCGGTGAAATAGAGCTCTCCCGCGTCGTTGACCGCTGGTCCCTCCGTGAATTTGTGTCCGCTGCTGACGAGCTGCCAGTTTTCGTCTTCAATCACCAGATCCATACGTCGTTCTTTGGCTTTTCCGGTTTTGAGCGGTTCCGGATATCCGCGCCAAGTCCAGCGCAGAGCATCCGGCATGATGGCGGCGCTGTGTTTTCCGTTGTGACCACCTTCGCCCCAGACGTGATTGACGTCGTAGCCGGAGTACTGCAGTGCGGACAACATCGCCTGATTCGCGTGCCACCAGCTTCCGGCGTAAATATCCAGATCGCCGCTTCCGTCCTGAAGAAAGATGCGCAGGGGTTTGTTTTCGGTCTTGCGGATCAGGCCCGGAAAAGCGTCCGCACCTCGCAGCGCGACGAACGTGCCAATCGTGCTGATGACTCGGCGAAATGCATCCGGGCGTTCCCATGCCGCGTTGAACGCACAGATGCCGCCGGAACTGGCACCAGCAAGACATCGATCGTCCGGGTTGTTACTGAATTTCCAGGTCCTGGCGACTTCCGGCAGAAGTTCGTCAATCAGGAATCGCGCGTAGCGGTCGCCGAGTCCATCGTATTCGAAGCTGCGGTTAAAACGTGGCTGAGCGTTTTCATGGGACGCCGGAACGCTGCCGTGCCCGACAAAGATTCCAAGTTGCACGGGAACCTCACCGGAGTGAATCATGTTGTCCAGCACGGTTGGCAGCCGCCAGTTTTTTGCCATACCGAGTCCGTCCTGAACGATCATCAGGCACGGCGGCTTCTCCGGATCGTACTGAGCCGGAACATAGACCCAGTATTCGCGGACAGTACCGGCAAAAATCGAACTGCGAAATTCGAACGGACCTTCGATTGTCCCCTGAGGCACGCCTTCCTTGACTTCACCTTCCGGCGGGACCGGATACTCGTCTTCCATCGCGATGAATGATGCTGTCGCCAACTGCGCTGCGGACAGCAAAGCAATCACAGAAAATATCAATCGACGCATGACTGTTCGGTCTCCAGGTGGAAGATGATTTGCGCGGTCCAGAATGGGGTATAGCCGGATTCGTGACAATTCGGTGGCCGGTTGCCTCTTCATCCCGAAGTCTCACGACTTCAACTACAACGCATTGCGTCACTGTATCGAATTTCGCGATGGAGTACAGACGTTAGCCTTCCGCGCGGCACTGCAAGAACTTGGAAAACTGTGCCGTCTGAGTCTGTTCGACTGACGATCAAGGCCTTATAAATTTCAGGTCGTGAAGCTGCGCATCGCCATTTGGGCAGCCTGCTTCCGTAACTTGACTCTCTGTGTCGAGTATACACTACAGGATCCATGAAAATATTTTCTCATTCAATAACCGCTGCGCAGTTGCACGGCTGCGTGGCCATCGGAAACTTTGACGGAGTTCACCTGGGCCATGCCGTGATGCTCAACACGCTGCGGGAGTTGGCGGCAGAGCAGGGGGCTCAGGCGGTGGCTGTGACGTTCGATCCGCATCCGATCGCGGTGCTGCGTCCTGAGTTCACTCCACCAATTCTGACCACAGTCGAAGACCGAATTGAATTGCTGCGCACTGCCGGAGCGGACTCGGTGATCGTCCTGCCTGTCACAAAGTCGCTCCTGGAAATGACCGCAGAGCAGTTCTTTTATGCGG
>JBBJME010000177.1:0-14409 GCA_037719765.1 Planctomycetaceae bacterium | reverse complement strand
GCTATGCAGATCGTACTTGGCGGCAGATGCAAGTCGTGGAAAGTTTCCATCCTGCATCACATCGAGTATCCAGACCCGGTTACCGCTGGCCCACACTCGACCCGGAAGCCCTTCTCCCTTTTTAAACGTGTGGCTGCAACTGGTCGTCTCGAATTCCTGCACCGCCACTTCGGGCCTGTGCCAGGTTTTCATGCAGGCGAGCGCCGTGCCTGCTTCGTTCACCGTCCAGAAAAAACCCAAGTCCCAGCCAAGGTTTTCGCATACCGCTTGGAGGACGCCGCTGGCCCCGTCCTCCACACTGGCGGCTTCGCTCAGAACATGCGTCACGGCGAGCCGGGCGGCTGCGGTGCTGTTCTACCCGCTTTTGTTCGCTGATGTCCCGCAGGTAGGCAGTGAACAGCGGCGGCCATCGGTCGGAATATGGGTGATGGCTAACTCGACTGGGAACTCGGTCCCGTCCGCACGCAGCACGCCGGGGTTCGAGCCGCTTGCCAAGGACGGGGCCTTGGCCCGTGGCGAGATAGTGAGCCATTCCCGGTGATGCCGCTCTCGCAGGGACGGTGGAATAATGAAGTCGGCCAGCTCCCGTCCTATGACTTCTCCCCGGCTGTAGCCGAACGTCTTCTCCGCTGCCGGGTTGAACTCAACCACCTTGCCTTCGTGGTCCATCGTGATGATGCAGTCGAGGGCAGTCTCAGAAATATCGCACTCTTGCGGGCCTCGCTTGACCGCAACTCATGTTCGGCCCGGCGTAGCTCCGTCACGTTCGGAAGATCCTTGCGACGCCTGCTTTTGCCCGACTCGTCTCGAATGGGGGCGGCGCTGTCGTCGATTGGCCGCTCGGTCCCGTCCCTGGCGACCAGGAGAGTATGGTTCGCCAGTCCAACAACGACCCCATTCCGCAGCACCTTCTCGACGGGATTCGTGACGGGCCTGCGGGTCTGCTCGTTGATGATAGGGAACACGGCCGCCAGGAGTTGTCCTTGTGCCGCATCCTGCGTCCAGCCAATTAAGACTTCGGCAACGGGGTTCATCATCGTCACTCGCCCGTGAGCATCGGTGCAAATGACGCCATCCCCGATACTATGGAGCGTGACTTGTAACCATTCCTCCCGTTGACGAGTCTCCACTTCAGCCCTTTTTCTCCGCTGCACTTCTCTCCCAAGTTCCTCGATGCGCTGGTTCAGTACGACGAATTGTCCCGCCGCCGACTCCTTCGGCATCAATCGCAACAGCAAGACGGCAGCCGATCCCTCCTGCTTCGGACTTATCACGCTGCCTTCCATGCGGCAGGCGATTTCCTCGCTGCCATTGATGTGCAGTCGCATCGCACCGAGAACCAGGCTACGACTGCGGCTGCAGAGCCGGAGGTAGTGGGAGACTTCATCAGGAGATTCAATGACGACCTCGGCCAGCCGCTTTCCCTGGAGCCAGGAAACGGAAATTCCCAGCCGTTCCTCGACGGCTCGGTTGCCAGCGAAGATCAGGCCGTCGTCCGCCAGGAACAGTGTCGGTTCCGGCAACGGGTCAGCAAAGAGTAGGAATTGTTCCGGCGTCATGATGCGGCACTAACCCTTGAAGTATTCTCGGCCTGTTGAGGACTGCGCTTCCGGGGTCGGTTTGAGGTAAACTACGACCCGACACCCCGCATCACCACGGGCGATGGCTTGCTCGATCACGACCTTGGAATAGCCGAGGTTGTCGGCTGCAATGCTGCCAAACACGTTGGAGGTCATCATGCAGAGGGCGTGTCGATCGATGACTTTCTCTCCGAAGGGGCAGGCTCGATTGCCCAGCACAATCTCGTCGTCATCCTCCTCAATGACGTAAAAGTCGCCCTGAATGCGGCGTTTGAGGTCGACCAGGACTTCGCCCACCTGTTGCCGGCTCAGGCTCGACACGGCCAAGGCGGTTTTGTACGTCCGGTTTATCTCTTCACCCATCTCCTGTCCGACGACGCTGACGAAGCCGGAGGCTTCTTGAAGCCCGACAACATTTTGTAATGTCCCTGCGAGATGACGGAGTAAGTTCCGCAGAAACACGTCTCGTTCGAGCGGAATCGCAAGTTCGCTGATCGCAGGCGGCGGAGTTGAGGATTCGTTCATTTCGGCTCCTGTTTGATGGTGATGGGCGAAGCTGTTCTCGTTCAGTAGATCGTCATTGTCTGTGGACCGTGGCCGCATTTCAAGCCGTGTTTCGCTTGATATGCTTCTTTCCCACTCCACCTGCTTCATGTCGATCCCGTTGGCATCCAGCCACTTCGTGGTCTCGGCCCGCTGGCCGTCGTCGTTCTGGCGACGGGTACTCACTCGGACGTAACAAGCCACGGTCATGGTTGTCTTCCCGGTGGTGCTTGACGTGATCTTACCGCATGTCCCGAACCGTGGCGAAGTCGAGAAGTGTTGGGGAAAATGCCGAGTTCGGAGGGCGTCATCGGGCTTCATCGTAATCAAGGCAGCGAATTCATCGTCCGCCTGCCGGTCTTCGACCAGCAGCCACGGAAGCCGATGCCGAGCAGCAGCGAAGCGTTTACCGCCGTGAAGATTATTGTCGCCGACAAGTCCAATTCTCCCGCATGATGCGAACAGGGAATTCCGGGATTTGTTCTGCCACTCCTCTCCATCAGAGTTTCAAATAGCGAGGCAGAGTTTCATATAGCATGGCATTAGGCTGGTATCTGGCGTCGGTTTGTGATCCGCCGTTTCGACGAAAGTCGGACTTTACAACTTGCATTCCGGTGACATAATCCGCAGTGTGCGATTGGGGAATCGTTGCATTCTGGTACTTTCACAAATCAAGGAGGATCTCATGCCCACATCGGAATCGCGGCGACGTAAACAACTGGAAAAGAAAAAGAAAAAACGCGACGGCAAGCGTCACGAATTAGCGCTGAAAAGCAATATGAGCCATGCCGAAAAGGTTCTCTTGCGTTCAAAAGCCCCGATCATGGAATGTATCATGGGTGAGACGCTGAAGTCTCGTGGACTTGGACCTGTGATCATCGCCGGACGTTGCGGGATACGACACTGAAGCTGCCTGACATGTTGCGGAAATAAGATGGCCGCGCTTGAATTGCAACGGCAGCCAAAGACCGTCACACTGCGGAGACTAGTGTTCCTCTCACCCGTCCTCGCAGTAGCTCTGACATGCTTTCGCGACTTGCAACGTACACACTGTTTGGCATCGAAGCGCGTTTGGTCGAAGTCGAAGTCGATATTTCGCCTGGCGCGCTGCCCAAGACAATTCTGGTCGGACTCGCCGAAGCAGCGGTCAAAGAAAGCGTGCATCGGATCGAACGCGCGCTGGTCAACAGTGGCTATCGACGACCTGATGATCGCGTCGTGATCAATCTGTCCCCTGCAGATCTGCCCAAGGACGCCGCATCACTGGATCTGCCTATTGCGCTCGGATTACTGACGGCCGACGGGCAGGTCGAACAGGACTTCAGCCGCAAATCCATTTATGTCGGTGAACTGGCCCTGGACGGAAGTCTGCGTGCCGTTAAGGGTGTCCTGTCCATGGCGCTTCCGGTGGATTCCGGACACACCCACATCGTTGTGCCCGCCGCGAACGCGATGGAAGCGGCCGTCGTCGATGGGATCGATGTCATCGCCGTCGGCACGCTGGCTGAAGCCGTTGGTTTTCTGACTGCTCAGTTGCCTTTGGAACCGGTCGTCTTCAGCTGGGACCATGCGCGCAGGGACTTCGGCGGCTATGAGATTGACTACGTGGATGTCAAAGGCCAGGAGATGTCCAAACGTGCGGTGACGGTCGCGGCCGCCGGAAGTCACCATCTGCTGATGATCGGATCACCCGGTACCGGCAAGACATTGTTGTCGCAGCGCCTCTGCACGATCCTGCCGGAACTGGAGCCCGAAGAGAGTCTTGAGACAACGCGAATCTATAGTGCGGTCGCACAGCTGGAACCGGGCCAGCCGCTGTTGCTCCGCCGGCCCTTTCGATCGCCTCATCACACGATCAGCGAAGCCGGACTTGTCGGGGGTGGAAGCATTCCTCAGCCAGGTGAGATCAGTCTGTCACACAACGGCATCCTCTTTCTGGATGAACTGCCTGAATTCAATCGGCGAACTCTGGAAGTCCTGCGTCAACCGCTGGAAGATCAGAACGTGACAATTTCGCGGGCCATGGGCAGCGTGACGTTTCCTGCGAGTGTGATGCTGGTCGCGGCGATGAATCCCTGCCCGTGCGGGTTTCGTGGCGATCCGAAACGCAGCTGCAACTGCACCTCTCTGCAGATCGAACGCTACCTGAGTCGGATCAGCGGGCCTTTGCTGGACCGCATTGATATTCATATCGAAGTGCCCCCGGTGCCCTTCAGAGAACTGTCCGATACGTCCGAAGGCACATCCAGTGAAACCATGCGCGAGGCCGTTGTCACCGCGCGAAGGCGACAGTCCGCACGATTTCAGGGTGAATCCACACGCGTCAACGGCAAGATGAAACCGCCTCAGATTCGTAAGCACTGCAAACTTCAGCCAGATGCGGAAAATCTGCTGCAACACGCCATGGAAGAAATGGGTCTTTCCGCTCGTGCCCACGACAAAATTCTGAGAGTCAGTCGCACGATCGCCGACCTTGAAGAATGCGATGCAATCAGTTCCGTGCATCTGAGCGAAGCCATCAATTATCGTACGCTCGACCGAAACTACTGGCAGCAGTAACACAATCCGGAACACATCTGGCGGCCACGAAAAAACCGAACATGATTTGTCATGTTCGGGTCGCACGGCTTACGCCTTCAGGAATTTCTCGATTGCATCAAGACCTTTCGTCAGCGTATCCATCGATGCCGCGAAACTCAGACGGACGTAGCCGGGTGCTCCAAAGGCATCGCCGCTGACGATCGCAACATGGGCTCGTTCCAGCAGCGCCGTGCAGAATTCCGTCGCATTTGATACCGCAGGACCACCACCGACGGGATTGCCGTAATAGCTACTGATGTTAAAGAACACATAAAATGCGCCGCCAGGTTCTGCGAACGTAATCCCGTGAATGGACCGCAGACGTGCCGTCACATAATCACGACGAATGGCGAATTCTTTGCACATGTCGGCGACACATTGTTGAGGCCCATTCAGCGCGGCCAGTGCGGCGTACTGGCTGACACTGCATGGATTGGATGTCTGCTGGCTCTGCAGTTTATTGATGGCAGCGCTGACATTTTCCGGCGCGAGCGTCCAGCCAATGCGCCAGCCGGTCATCGCATACGCTTTGCTGACCCCGTTCACGATCACAGTACGCTGCTTCACTTCGTCTCCAAATGAAGCAAACGACCTGAATGTGTGACCGCTGTAAATCAACTTGTCGTAAATCTCATCCGACAGCACGGTGATGTTCTTTTCGACAGCAATTTTGGCCAGCCCTGCCAGCACTTCCACCGGATAGACACCACCGGTCGGATTGCTCGGACTGTTCAGCATCATCAGCCTCGTCTTCGGCGTGATGGCCTGGCGGAATTTCTCGGGAGACAGACAGAATCCTTCCTTTTCAGTCGTTTCCACCATCACGGGTTTCGCACCCACCAACTCAACAAGAGCCGAGTAACTCACCCAATACGGAGTCGGGATAATGACTTCATCGCCAAGTTCACAGCAGGCGACAAGCACATTGTGCAGACAGTGTTTGGCTCCGTTGGAAACTGTGACTTCAGACGGCTTGTAAGTCACTCCGTGATCGCGTTTGAACGCATCGCAGATTGCCACTTTCAATTCCTGAATTCCGGTGGCTGCTGTATAACGAGTATGTCCGGCATCCATCGCAACTTTTGCGGCTTCGCGAATATGCTGTGGCGTAATAAAGTCCGGTTCGCCGACGGTGAATTCCAGGACGTCGATTCCTTTGGCTCGCAGTTCACGCGCCTTTGCGGCGGCCGCCAGCGTCTCCGACGGTTGTAGATTATTGACAAGTTTTGAAGTGTGCATGGCATTCGCTGAGACTGAGTGAAACGACAAATGGCCCTTCCGGGCGTTTTCTGGACACGCGGAGAGTCTACTCCGATGACACTCTTTGCCAAAATCGAGCTGTGGATGTTGCCAGAATTCTCAGATTCTGATGGCACTTGTGGGGGCTTTTGCCCACAGCCGGCTGAAAAAGATCAACGAAAACGTCGAATAGCTTCGTTTGATGAATGGGAATCGCTATCATCCCTCGCTCTTGAGAGACTGGAAATTCGATTTTGGGCAAGGACGGTCCGTCGATTGATCCTGTGGTGTCGTATGTTCACTGTCCATGTCCGGAGTTGAAAAACCGTGTCGGGAACTATTGCTCAGCGTAAGTCGATTTTGATTGTCGAAGACGAACCCATCATTCGCGAAACACTCGCCGAATTCCTGATGGGCGAAGGATTTGAAGTTCGCACGGCAGCCACTGCTGCAGAAGCGATTCGAGTCGCTCAGGAGCGAGATTACGATGTCGCCATCTGCGATATCCAGCTTCCGGACGGCGACGGTGTGAAAGTGCTGCGTCAGTTGCATCGCATCAATCCTGCCATTTTTGTGCTCATCATTTCTGCCTACGCGACAGTGGAAAATGCAGTAGAAGCGTTCACTGCCGGTGCCTTCGACTATCTCGTCAAACCAGTCCGGTTTGAAGAACTGGTGAAACGTCTGCAACGTTTGTTCAAGTTCCAGGATCTTTATCGCGAGAATCAGCGGCTGCGAAAAGATCTGGCGCGAAGCGCCGGCTTTGATCAGGTGGTTGGCTCCAGCGCGGCTCTGCAGGATCTGCTCAAGACGATTCGCAAAGTTGCGGCGACAAATTCCAATGTGCTGCTTGTTGGCGAAACGGGCACTGGCAAGGAGCTATTTGCCCGCGAGATTCATGTGGCTGGCCCGAATAAGGATGAGAAATTCCTGGCCGTCAGCTGCGGAACTCGTCCGGTCGAACTGCTGGAAGCACAGCTGTTCGGAGCCAAGAACGGCCAGGAAGGCGTCCTGAGCATGGCTGGCACTGGCACTGTCTTTCTGGATGAAGTGGCGCAGCTTCCCCCAGGCACGCAGTCTGAAATCCTGCGGGCCATTGAGTACCAGGAAGTCACTCCGGTCGGCGGCACGAAGGCCGTCAAAGTTCAGGCTCGGATTATCGCTGCGACCTCACGCGATCTCAGCCACGAAGTTTCCGAAGGCAATTTTCAGGAAGATCTTTTCTATCGCCTGGACGGTGTCAAAATACGCATCCCGGACTTCGTGAACGGCTCGACGACATTCCGGAACTTGTGGAATACTTCATCGTGCGAAATCGGGACGCGATGGGCAAACGCGTGTCCGGTGCGACAAGCGAAACCATTCGCACTCTGATGGCGGCTCACTGGAAAGGCAATGTGCGCCAGCTGGACAACGCCATCGAACGAGCCGTGATGATGTGTGAAGGCGAAGAAATTCAGCCCCACGATCTGCCTCCGGATCTGCTCGGCGGTGGTTCAGCTCTTCCGGATACGGATGACCTGCGATCCGCTCTGAGGCATTACGAACGCCTGCACATCACCCGCGTGCTGCGTCAGTGCCCCGACAAGAAAGAGGCGGCTCGCCGTTTGAAGCTGGGCCTGTCGAGTCTCTATCGCAAAATCGAAGAACTCAAGATTGAGCTGTAGCAGAGCCCGTGAACACTGAAGAAATCAAGTCGTGCATTCCTCATCGCGATCCGTTTCTGTGGCTCGACGAAGTCACTCAAATCAGCGATACGCACATTGTTGCGCGCAAAGTTCTGTCGCCCGACCTGCCGGTTTTTCAGGGCCACTACCCGGATTTCCCTGTGTTTCCCGGAGTGCTGCAGTGCGAAGCCTGTTTCCAGGCCGGAGCGGTCCTGATTTCCAGACTTGTCCCCACCGGCACCGATGCTGTTCCGGTGGTGACACGTCTGAACAACGTGCAGTTCCGAAAAATGATCCGCCCCGGTGAAACGATCGAGCTGCATGTGGAACTCACCGCACGCCTTGCCAATGCCTTCTATCTGAAGGGCAAAGTCATGGTGCGCGACACTGTCACCAACGCCACCAGGGTGACCGCACGTCTTGAATTCGTCTGTGCCGCCGCAGCATTGGAAGCATGAATTCATATCGCAGGGTGGTTCAAAACGGCGATTCCTGTAACTTGGACATTCATTTCCGAGATCTGCAGGGAAGCGTCCTCTTGTCGTCAGACTCCAGAGGCATATCACGTTCCGTCGCGGCTGCGTTTCATGGTCATTCGACGGACATGAATGTCCATCCTACGGTGTTTGTTCGTCCAACGACTGTCACTGAACACTCATCGTTCACCGATCCGCATCGCCGGACGAATCCTTCTTCGTCAGCAGCCGCAGTTTGACCCACAGGCTCTGCCGCGCACCGATCAGGATACCCGCCATAAAACCTGTGACATGCGCGGCGTTCGCGATCGCTCCAAACGCGCCGCCGATACACAGCAGCATCCAGAGCACCGCCATCACTAGTTGATCGTTGGCGATGCCAAGTCCCTGCTCTGGTTGAGTCCGGCCCTTGATCCAAAGGTAACCAATCAGGCCGAACACGACCCCCGACATACCACCGAACCTTGCGGGGACATGCGGCGGACATTGATAGAACGTCATCACCCACCAATACTGTCCCACGTTAGATACGATGGCAAGCACCAGGATGAGCAGCACAAATCGCCGAGTCCCTCGCGCAAATTCAATGCCTCTTCCAAGATTCCTCAGCCACATCATGTTGAAAAGAATATGCAGCACACTGAAGTGGAGGAAGATGGGAGTAATCAATCGCCAGATCTGACCGCTTTGAAGGATGGCCTTCAATGACGGTGCGTCGAACAGAGCGATGTCTCCAAAAGGCGTCGCGACAGCCAGCATGGGCGGCTGCATGAATAGCGCGTTGCGCAACGCGGACAGTTCGTTGTTGCAGGTTGGAGGAATCATGCTTTTGCCCTGCCCGGTCCTCTGCCAGTCTGTGCAGAGCAGGACAACGAGCACCGAAATTCCGATCAGAGCCAAGGTTGCCGGATAGCACTTCCACCAGACTCCGGACCAGCGATCCTGAATTCGAACCTGAAGCTTCCGCGACTTTTTCTCTTCGGCTCGAGCGTCCAACTGTCGCTGGGTCAGCGTCCGCGTGGCCGCTTTGAACTCTGGTGCATCGGGATTCTGCTGAAACTCGGCAAGTACTTCATGCGCTTTGTCGCGATGATCGTCACTCAGAATCCAGACGACCCAGGTGTTCTCTTCCTGCGCGACTTCGGCAGGCATGGAACGAGATTGCAGTACATTCGCCAGCAGATTGGCATGGCGTTCGTTTGTAAACTTGTGAAGTTCGCGCATGAGGTGAATATCAAATTTCGAGTTGATCGTCTGTCGCGGAAAATCGCGGAAAACCGTGCAAGGTCGCAGAGAGGACAACTCCGTCAATCTCGGCGACCTGAATCGCACTACCACGAAACTCGAGATGACAAGCCCTTCGTTCCCTTGTAGACTCAGTCGTCCCTCTGAGCGACCTTGATTGATTTCGCAGACTTGCGCCCAATCCACGAGGCGGAAAAGTTCAACGCGCGATCGATGCGTCGGAAGTTCTGCCGCCGCATCGATCGCAATTTGTTGTGCCACAGGAGCGTACTCTGTGAGTTCATGTGTCAATCTCCGTGCAGCGCAGCAGTTCATGGAGCCTTTTGTCGAGAAGACTGTCGATCTTCAGACGGCTCATGCTGAAGTCGCCGACGGCGGTGTGACGGTTGGGAACGGAGACAATGTAGGCGCCGGCTGCATGTGCGGCGCGGGTGCCGGTTTCGCTGTCTTCGAGGACCAGCATCTGAGCGGGCAAGACGTTCATTCGACTCGCCGCCATCTGATAGATTTCAGGATGCGGTTTGCCATGCGTCACATCTTCGGCGGTCAGCGTAAAATGGAACCGATGCAACAGTTCGAAGCGTTCCAGCAGTGGCGTCATGTAAGCTCTTGGAGACGACGTGGCGACGGCGCGCGGCAGATCCAGTGATTCAATCAACTCAAGCACATCGTGCAGCCCCGGCATTGTGGCCAGAGAATTCTCCGCGATGGTTTCGAAGAGTTCCTTCGTTTCGTACATCAGATCTTCAATGCGATCCGCCATGCCCGTATGCAATTTCAATGCGTTGAACGCATCGACCGGACGGCGTCCCAACATGCTGTGGCGGATCACGTCCGTCATTTCCAGACCGCGGCGTTGCAGCAGTTGCTTACCCGCGAGATCGAATACGTCTTCGGTGTTGAGCATCAGGCCGTCCATATCAAATACGACCGCGCGGATTTGAGGACGGTGGTTGCCGGATTCCCGCATCGATTCCAGTCTGGTCATATGAGTTCACTCAAACGTCCGCCACGGTAACTCAGGTCAAGCAGTTCCATCGGATGCAGCACCGCCACGTGGTGACCAGCTTCTTTCAGTTTCGCCTGCAACTGCAGTGAACAGCCTGCATTGCCGGAAACCACCACGTCGGGCTTCACATCCATCAGGCATCCGACTTTGCGTTTCCCAAGGCGATCAGCCATTTCCGGCTGAGTCAGATTGTAGCTTCCGGCCGCACCGCAGCAGAGTTCCGCTTCCGCGATCGGACGCACGGAAATCCCCGGGATCAGTTTCAAGAGGTCTCGCGGCTGCTGGCGAATCTTCTGGGCATGCTGCAGATGACAGGCATCCTGATAGGCCACGACGGCTTCAATTCGCCCCTGTGGTTTGATCGGCCCCAGAGACATCAGGAATTCGCTGATGTCTTTCACCAGATTGCAGAATCCTGCATGGTCACTCTCGTCGACGCGCTGATGTTCTGCTTTCCCGCCCGTCAGCTCGTCGTGAATATGGCTGTAGTCTTTCATCATGGCACCGCAGCCCGCCACGTTGACGATCACAGCATCCAGTTTTTCATTTTGAAAGGCGCTGATGTTCTGCTGCATCAGGTCAAGTGCCGGCTGCGACGCTCCGCTGTGATAATGGATGGCACCGCAGCAGCCCTGGCTCTGCGGGATCACAACATCGCAGCCGTTCTCCTGCAATACACGGGCTGTCGCCCAGTGAACGTGCCGAAACATGGCATCGGCCACGCAGCCGATAAACAGTCCGACGCGCGCTCGACGGACTCCTTTGGCCGGCAGGAATGCAGGCAGCGCCGGAAGGGATGCCTTGAGCTTCGGTAACTGCGCCTGCATCCGACGCAACTTTGTCGGCAGCAGACGTGTTATTCCGATCTTGTCCGCCAGCAGATCCATTCCGAGCATCTGCATCAGTCGTGCTGGCTTCAATGCCCAGCGCATGCGACCGCGATAGGGAAACAGACCGTACATGATCCAGCGATGAAACCAATCGGGCCGATGTCCGCCCGTGTGCTGAGAAGTGCCACGCTGCGAATCGCTCGCTGCATTCGCCGAAGCCAGTTCGTGCATCTCAACGCGAAACGGTTCGATCAGCCGTCCGTACTGGACACCGCTGGGACAGGCTGTTTCGCAGCTTCGGCAATCCAGGCACAGATCCAGATGTCGCCGCACGTTGTCCGTGAGCGGCAGTCGCCCGTCCACCACTGAACGCATCAGATAGATTCGCCCGCGCGGGCTGTCGTTTTCGTCGCCGGTCTCCACGTAGGTTGGACAGGCCGACGTACAGAGTCCACAGTGCACACAGTCGAGAAATCGCTCGTACGGAATGGATTGGCCAATCGTCGCCGCCAGTGGCAGTACCGACTCAAGAGATGACGGCGTTGTGCCAGGAATAAGGGTCTTGTTCTCAGACATTGATACTTGTTCTCTTAAGCCTGTTGTTTCCAGGTCAGTGATTGCTGCACAATTTACCCCAACAACTCATGCAGCATTCTTGAATACCGCTCCACCGGCGACGTCATCACAGGATGTCGCCATGTTTTGTTCAGTTCTCGAATTTCGACATGCCCCGAACTGCCGTCAGCCAAATGCATCAACTTCTCGTGAACTGGTCCGAGATCCACGGCTGCATCAGCATTCAAACACACAATCCCATTGCCCGCACGTCCGCACGCCAGCAAACCAAAGTCCTCTGCAATTTGAAGCAGTGCGACAATGCGCGACGGCAAAGTCACCACTTTTGCTGACCAACCTGCATGTTTCGCCGTACGACCCGCTGAAAACTGCATTGCGGCCTGGCAATACAGAGTCGTTGCTTCAGGCCGCGCGACAGACGTTACGGAAGCGGCGGTCCCGTGAAGTTCTTCCGCAAGTGTTTTCGTCTGCCAATCGCATGCCTTCCGTGATCCTTCAAAGCCGAGTACCAAAAACGCATCAAATGCGGATGAAATTGCGGAAGCGTACGTGGCGTCAATTGCGGGAAGCAGTTTCTCTGCCGCAGGGCGATTCAGGACATCCAGAATCTGAGGCGTCGTCGATGACAGATTGAGTCGTTCAAGTGCAGAATCAAGATCCTTCAGCGATCGAAACGCAGCCACTGAGAGATGCTGTTCTACCGGCAGTGGTTTGAGCTTAAATGTCAGCTGCCGCAACGTGCCAAGCTTTCCCCGAGCCCCAATCAGCATGCGACACAGATCATAGCCGGCCACATTCTTGACAACTCGCCCGCCGGCATGGAACACTCGCCCTTTTCCGTCGCTGGCTTCGATTCCGATCACGTAATCTCGCAGCGTCCCGTATCCGTACTGTCGAGGCCCACTCACATCAAACGCGACCAGATCGCCGATGGACATGGCGTCGTCAGGGGTATCAATCGGAAGCTGCTGATTCTCCTGCTTCAGGACATCGCGCAAGTGTCCAACCGGCAACGCGGCACCGGCCGTGATCGTCATATCGCGTGCAGGATAATCGATGACGTTACTGGAGATTTCGGTCGAGCCTGTTAGTTCGTTCGACATAGGAAAATTTCTGGCCTCTGCACCAGCGGCGTGCTGATTTCATTGTAGGGTGCGTGAAGCGGAGCGCAACGCACCATTTTGGAAAAGCCGTCCGTCTCAAAAAGTGATTCTACTGAAATCCGATGCCTTCGTGAATGGACTCTGCATCGCATACTGTTCCACGTACCTCAAAAACCGTTATGCTGCTTGCTGGAAGCGTGAGAATGGTGGCCCGGCCTGGCTGAACCCCGCTTGTCCCTTTCGGCAGTGGAATTCGAAACGCAAGAAGAACTTGTCCAAATCACTACAAAGAAACACGGGATTCATGCTCACACTTGAACGATTTTCCTTTGGGGTCGGGGACCGTTTTGCTCATCAGGCGAAGGCACAACTGGCCGCGTTTCAAATGCTGGAAAAGACGGAATTCACGTCGCTCCAGTCTGGAACAAGTCAAATCGCGAACACACGTTCATCGGATCAGAACCACAGAGTGTCTTCGATGCCGCGCAGGTCGCCGTCAGGGAACTTGGCTGGAATCAAAGTTGGCACATCGACGCTGACCATATTAACCTGAAAACGGTTGATCGATTTATGGCGTGTTCGGATTTCTTCACGATCGACGTGGCAGATTCCATCGGCAAATCGGCAGCAGCCACGGACGTCCAGGCATTTCTGAACCGTCATCCGGAACTCGTGGGTGTACTCAGTCTCCCCGGCGTGACCGCGCCGTTCAATACGACCCACGCCGACATGGAACGAGTCGTTGCGAAGTACCTGCTGGCTGTGCAGGATGCCGGCACGATCTATCGCCACATCGCAGCCGTGAAAGACGAAGATCAGTTCATTGCTGAAGTTTCCATGGACGAAACGGACCTGCCGCAGACACCACCGGAATTGCTGATCATTCTGGCTTTGCTGGCCGACGAGAAAGTCCGCCTGCAAACGATTGCTCCGAAATTTACCGGGCGATTCAACAAGGGCGTGGACTACGTGGGTGATCTTGTGCAATTTGAAAAGGAATTCAACGATGACCTCGCGGTGATCGCTCATGCTGTCGCGCAATACGGCTTGCCTGCCAATCTGAAACTCAGCGTCCACAGTGGCAGCGACAAATTCAGCCTGTATCCCATCATTCGCAAAGCTCTGGCACGCACCGGTGCCGGGCTGCACATCAAGACCGCGGGCACATCATGGCTGGAAGAACTGATTGGACTGGCGGAAGCCGGCGGCGACGGACTTGCACTTGCAAAAGAGATTTATGCGTACGCTCTGGAACATGTCGATGAACTGTGTGCCCCCTATGCCAGCGTGATCGACATTGACCGCAGCAAATTACCGAACAGCTCAACCGTCAACGGCTGGACCGGCCCGCAGCTGGCCAGTGCACTGCGGCACATTCCCGGCCATCCTGAGTTCAACGCTGACATGCGTCAACTCCTGCATGTTTCCTTCAAGATTGCGGGCAGGGCCGGAAGACGTTACACGGATTTGCTGGAGGCCAATGAAGCGATCGTGGCAAAGCAGGTGACAGAGAATATCTACGACCGGCACATGAAGCCGTTGTTCCTGTAACTTGACTCTC
>JBBJME010000176.1:0-14435 GCA_037719765.1 Planctomycetaceae bacterium | reverse complement strand
GGGCCATTTGGCTATTGGTTCCTGACCCCTTTTCCAAGCCTTGACAGAGCACTAGTCGCCATGACTGACGATTCCTCTCCACAATTCCCCTTCACTCGTCTGCGTCGCAATCGTCGCGCTGCATGGTCACGAAGATTGGTTTGCGAGAACGTCCTCACGGTCAATGATTTGATCTGGCCGGTGTTTGTGGTGGAAGGAACCAGCCAGGAAGTACCGGTCGCCTCAATGCCTGGCGTGACTCGGTATTCGATCGATGTGCTGGTCGGCCAGGTCCGCAAAGCGGCCGAACTCGGCATTCCCGCGATCGCCATTTTTCCCGTCACGCCACAGGACAGGAAAACGGCTGATGGCGAAGAATCCTGCAATCCGGAAAACCTGATCTGCCGCGCCGTGCGTGCGGTGCGGAATGCGCAGATTCCGATCGGACTGATTGCAGACGTCGCGCTCGATCCCTATACGACCCACGGCCAGGACGGCCTGGTCCGCAGCGGTTATGTTGTGAACGATGAAAGCGTGGAGGTACTCTGTCGCCAGGCAGTCAATCAGGCCAATGCCGGCTGTGACATCATCGCGCCTTCGGACATGATGGATGGTCGAGTCCGGGCGATTCGTAATGCGCTGGATGCAGCGGGGCATCAGAACGTGCAGATCATGGCTTATGCCGCGAAGTATGCATCGGCATTTTATGGCCCGTTTCGGGAAGCCGTCGGTTCTGAGAAGAATCTGGGCGGTGGAGACAAACGCACCTATCAGATGGATCCGGCAAATGCCGACGAAGCCATTCGCGAAGTCGCTCTCGACATCAGCGAAGGTGCGGACATGGTGATGGTGAAGCCGGGAATGCCTTACCTGGATATCGTGTGCCGCGTCAAGCAGGCGTTCGGGGTGCCCACGTTTGCCTATCAGGTCAGTGGTGAATATGCCATGATTTCCGCGGCCGCAAACAACGGCTGGTTGAACCGTGACGCCGCGATTCTCGAAAGTCTGATCTGCTTCAAACGCGCAGGTGCTGCCGGCATTCTGACTTACTTTGCGGTGGAAGCTGCCAAGCTGCTGTCGTTGCCTGCTCTCAACCAGTGACATGGAATTCAGGCTGCGGAACCTCGTGAAGATCTGATTGCACTCGATACGGCACTCGATCGGCTGATTCAAGTCGATCGCATCGCGGCCGAACTGGTACAGCGCCGCTACTTTGCTAACCTGACCACCGCAGAGATCGCCGGCTCCAGCGGACCGCAGCACCCCGTGCGGATCACTCGCCCCTATTATGCTTCGGCGAACGAAATCTGCGTGGCTGAGTTCCGACGATTTATTGACGACTCGCACTACTTGACGACATCGGAACAGCGTCGAGTCAATCGTCCGAAATGGACCGATTCTGCGACAGGAGAACAGATACTTCATCTCCCACATGGACGGACTAAACCATTCTTTGCATGTCGACGTTGGTGTGATGCTGGCCGCAAAGCTACACTCATGTCATGCGAACACTGGGTTGGTGCGTGTGCTTTGAGTCGTTTGTGGAATGAACGTGTCGATCAGGCAAGTGGTCGGTGCTCGAAGGGCTGACGCCGTGCTACTCGCCAGGAATGCTCAGACAGGAAATGGGAGACGTGATGGCTAAGAAACATGGGGAGCGGTTTGAACGAATCGTGGATGCCGTGCGGCCGCAGATTACGGAATGTACGGTTGCGGATGTGGTTGGCAGACGCAAACGCGGGGATCAGTTTGTGCTGGTTGATGTGCGTGAAGAAAGTGAATTCAATTCCGCCCGGATTCCCGGGGCGGTGCACATTGGCAAGGGCGTCATTGAACGCGATATTGAAGAGAAGATTCCCGATCCTGCCGCACCGATTGTGCTGTACTGTGGCGGCGGTTATCGGTCGGCATTGGCGGCGGTCAACTTGCAGCAGATGGGCTATACCAATGTGATCTCAATGGACGGCGGTTTTCGTGGCTGGAAGGAAGCGGGGCTGGAAGTGGATTCAAAACCCGGCGTTTGATTCGATTTGGAGAAACTTGATGTTTGGTTGCAGCATTGTTCAGCAGATGGAACGCAGCTTCGGCATCCATTACGCGGTTGCAGTTGGGATGACCCTGATGTTCGCCGGGTGCGGTGGTGATGAGCCATCCTCTACGTCCACGACAGAGTCGCCAATGCAGGCGGCATCTGCTTCGGCTGAACCAGCCACTTCTGCAGACAACTCGAAGTCCGCTCCTGCCGCTGTGAAATCGGAGGAGAAATTCGACTTCAAACCGCTCGCACTGAATGCCGTCGGGGGCTCAACAACGGATGCTACAAGCACTGGATCGAAACTCGACCCGGAAATGCAGATTCGGAATGTGATCGCCCGATTGCAGCCGTTGCAGATCCTGCTCGGACAATGGCGCGGTACCACGCGGCGGGAATACGAAAACTTTAAGGCTGTGGACATTCACGAATGGGTTTGGGATCTTCGTTCCAATCCGGCACAGCCCGCGTTGACCATTCAGTCCGACAAGAGTCCCTACATCAAGACCGGCCGCCTGACATGGGATTCGGAACTGAACAAGTTTGCGATGACTGTGACAGATCCGGCCGGTATGACCCGACAATTCACTGGTGACTTCACGGAACCTGTGCACGAGATTGTCGGCAGTGACGACAAACTGCACAGAGTCTTTCGCCTGGAATTCAATCAAACCGAAAGCAGCGAAAGCGGTGAACTTTGCCAGCTTGCGTTCGCTCAACAGGAAAACAATCGCTATCTGCTGGAAGTCAGCAAGCGTCGGGGCAAAGCGGATTTCGCACGCTTTGATACAGTTTCGACGCAGCGTGAAGGAACATCGTTCGCCGTGAGTGATACCGGATACGCAGAAAAAACGTGTATTATTTCCGAAGGACTCGGCACGATGGAAGTCACCTGGAAAGGCCGCTCATATTGGGTGTGCTGCACAGGCTGCAAGGCGGCGTTCGAAGAAGATCCGGAAACATGGATTGCTCGTGCCGCGAAGAAGGACGTGCCAAAGTAGGGTGGGATCAGCGGCTGATCAGCCGCGCCGGCCCACCATCATTCACACAGAAAAAACTGATTTCCATGAATCGCCCGTCAAACGTCCTGGCGATTGATATTGGCAACACGCGTGCGAAGTTTGGCGTGTTTCATGTCAATCAGAATCACTCAGTTGTGCCCCTCAATATTGTGGCGCGTGCGCTGGATCAAATGTCGAGTGTTGCGGACGAACTGACGGTGTGGTGGCAGAACCAGCATCCTCCTGCTCCTGGTGTGCGGGCAATCGTTGCCGGCAGTGATCCTGAGACTCGTGATCAGTTGATTGATGCCTGGCCGTTGGCAGAATGCCGGCCTGCTGCAGTTGTCAGCTATCAACAGATTCCAATCACTGTCGAAGTGGACGTTCCTGCAAAAGTCGGCATTGACCGTTTGTTGAATGTGTTTGCTGCAGGTCAGTTGTCTGCCGCAAATCGGGCAGTCATCGTGGTGGATTCCGGCACAGCGACGACAGTTGATCTGATGACTGCAGACCAGACCTTTCGCGGCGGCAGTATTCTTCCGGGACTGCGACTGTCAGCATATGCGATGCACGACTACACCGCACGATTGCCGCTGCTCGACGTCGATGACGAGCCCGCGGAACTTCCCGGAGTTCCCGGACGCAATACCGAAGACGCCATGCGGGCGGGTTTGTTCATTGGACAGTTGGGAGCCGTGCGAGAACTTGTTGATCGGCTGACCGCTGCCGCAGTTCATCGATTCGGACAAAGAGACTCTCCAGCGATTGTGGTCACCGGCGGCGGTGGACGTCAGCTGGTACGCCATCTCGCCGGAGCCACATTCATCGACAGCCTGGCCCTGCACGGTCTTGCCATGCTGGCCGGTGTATCTCAATCGCCAGGCGATTGAGATACATGGCTGACCGACCATTCACCGTGCAGTCAGACCCGATTCGACATGGCAGCATGGCAATGGACTTGCATGTCCATACTGTGGGGGTTTCAGATTCACCGCATGCTCATCGTCACGGTCTTCAGTTCGGTATAGGCTGCAAGACCCGCTTCGCCCATTTCCCGCCCGATACCACTCATTTTGAAACCACCGAACGGTGCAGCCGCATCGAAGACGTCGTAGCAGTTGACCCACACCGTCCCGGCGCGAACACTTGCCGCGACCTGGTGGGCTTTCTTCACGTCGCGCGTCCAGACGGCGGCAGCAAGTCCGTAGCAAGTGTCGTTTGCACGCTTGATCACTTCTGCCGCACTCTTGAATTTCAGGACACTCAGGACCGGGCCAAAGATTTCTTCACGAGCAATATCCATCGTGTCGGAAACGTCGGTAAACACGGTCGGTTCGACAAAGAATCCACGTTGACCGTATCGCTTGCCTCCCGTGACGCAATTCGCCCCTTGCGACTGACCGCGATCAATGTAGCTCATAATTTTATCGACTTGAGCCTGATCGATTTGTGGCCCCTGATTCGTTTCCACATCAAACGGATTTCCAAGTACTCGTTGTTGAGCGTGCTGGACGATGCGTTCGACAAATTCGTCGTGGATCGATTCTTCAACGAAGAGCCGACTGCCTGCACAGCAGCATTGGCCTTGATTGAAGAATAAGCCAAACTCCGCTCCCGCTGCGGCAGCATCCAGATCGGCATCGGCGAATACGATGTTCGGGCTCTTGCCACCCAGTTCAAACGTGAGCCGCTTCAGCGTGTCGGCCGCTTCGCGCATAATAATTTTTGCGGTCAGTCCCTCACCAGTGAACGCAATTTTGTCGACTTGCGGATGTTTCACCAGGGCCGCACCAGCTGTCGGTCCGTATCCTGGGACGACGTTGATCACGCCAGGCGGAAATCCTGCTTCCAGCGCCAGTTCGGCCAGCCGCAGGCAGCTGAGCGGCGTTTGTTCAGCAGGTTTCATGACGATGGTGTTTCCGGTCGCCAGGGCAGGACCCCACTTCCACGCGACCATCAACAATGGGAAGTTCCACGGTATGATCTGGCCACAGACACCGATCGGCTCCCGCCGCGTATAACAAAAATAATCACCGCGAATCGGAATTGTGTCGCCGTGGATCTTGTCAGCCCAGCCCGCGTAGTAGCGCAGACAATCGATGGCCAGCGGCAAATCGGCCGCGCGGGAATCGTTGATGGGCTTACCGTTGTCGAGCGTTTCCAGAGCGGCAAGTTCGTCCAGATGCTGCTCAGCCAGATCTGCCAGTTTGTGCAGCAGGCGACCACGATCGCGAGCATCCATACGTGACCAGGGCCCGGTTTCAAATGCAGCTCGCGCCGCATGCACGGCAAGATCCACGTCGGCGGCATCACCTTCCGCGACCTCGCAGATCAATTCTTCCGTGGCGGGATTTACCGTTTTGAAAGTCTTTCCGCTGACGGACGACCGAAACTCGTCACCGATCAGGATGCCCGTCTGACGAATTTTCGGGGCGGCGACGTGTGTGGCTTCGACAATTGTGGACATGCGAGTGCTCCTGAAAAGTGGCCTGAAATCGAGAGCGCACCCGATCCGCTTTCTTCCGTCGGGAACGCAACTGCAGAGTTTGTAGTATGCCGTCGGCAACTCAGAATTACCATGCACCACCGGGGGAGCCGCGAAACACTTTCCCATCCCGTGCTCCGGGTGTGACGCAGACCGTGCGGAGGTTCTTCAGCAGGATCTGCCGGAGGTGGTCGCCGTTTCTTCCGCTGTCATGATGCCGCACGCGGTTGGCTTGGGCTCGATTCAGCGCGCCAAGCGGGCCGTGAGAGGAGTGTCCCGCTGGCTGGATTGCTGCGCCCGGGGCGTTGCCCACGCCGTGAAACGATGAGAACAGCGCCCGCTGAAGCCCAGCCGCTCGGATCAACAGTCTGGCTTGCCTTCCAACATGCCGATTTTAACGATTCTGACGAAAGGGCTGATCCTAACGGGGGCCGCGTGCCGATCTAAAACTCTGTCAGTGGAATATCTGAAATCATCTGACGAGTCTCGGCATTGCGGACATTGGTCTGTTTCCGGGGGCGATTTGAGACAGTTTCGACTGTCAAACTGATCGGTCCGTCTTGCCGAGATTTCGTCCAGAATCAAACGCCGGTGTCGACCACCGCACCGGCATGAAATCCATCGGTCGTCGGGACCAGCAAACCCGGGGGCTGAACCTACCCGTTTGGCCCCAGGAGGAGCACGGCATGCTGAAGCGAATCGTTATGTTTGCCATCATCGCAGTCGCCGCGGCGACAGGCGTCCGTCATGTTGAAGCTGCACCACCGGGACAGCCATCCGACTGGCAGCGGTTTTACCATTACCCGTACGTTTACTATCCGCATTCGTTCCAGAAGCCGCAGCAGTACGACAACATGTACTACCGCTACGAGCCTTCCATGCGAATCCCGGTCTACAACAAGAACTGGTACAACTTCTATCCGACCGAGAAGCCATACCACAGCGGGTCACACTACGTCCTTGACGTCTTCTGACAGGCATCCAGCTGCAGAGAGTTTCACCGCACACGGATGACTGCTTCGTCGCGGAGGCTGTCCTGCAGTTCCGATACTGACACAGGCTTTGGAATGATTGTCGCACCCACGAGTGCGGCATTGATTCCAAAGCCTGTGGTCGTTTGTGGTCGGCACGCCGCGGAGTTAGACCCTAAACAAGCGACCTTTGGAGTGCGGTGACTCGTCACCGCTTTCTTTTTCAGGATATTTGGCTCTGGAAACGAAGTTCGATCGATCTGCCGACTTCACCTGAAATTGAAATGGAATGTTTCCTGTTGTCCCTCGTCGATTGACGAAAATGCTGTATTGGAAAGGTAAAGCGCCGACAAGTCGCCGCACTCCAGATGGCGGTCGCTTGCGTCAGGGTTAGACAGTCAATTCCCTGGTGGTTGCTTCCCGACCACAGCTTTGATGCGGCGATCTTCATCCGGAGTACGGATTACGATGTCGTCTGTCTCGTTGGTGTCAGTAAGCGTGAATCCGTCGTCATCTTTGAGATTGACGCCCAGGCTGTAAAGACGGTAACCGGTGCCGGATCGTCGGTAGATGAGCGATTCGCCGGTAAAGGTGTCGATCGGAATGGTCGTGAGATACGCTGGTACTAATGGAGCAAGCTGGTCCGGGTAACTTCCGTGGTCCGCTTTCCAGGCAGCCAGCGCGAAAGCACAATACGACAATTCCGTACGCATCGAGCACTTGTCTTCGGCTTCAAATGCTGTTGTCATCGTGGGAAACACTTCTCCCAGAAGTAAAGCACCAATCACATCGGAGACAGTTTTCATATCCTCGGGTTGCGTCGTTCTGCAAGCCGCTCGAGATTGTTCGGTGGAATGAAGCAGCTCATTATCAAGTTCGTCGATCTTTGCGTGGCGAGCAATGCGGGTTGGAATATGACCCGCAGACACCAATTTGTCACACCATTCATTTCCGCGTTGCAATACGAGGTTCCAGTCGATCAAGTCCCGAGAATACGACTGCGACACGAAGTTCTTGACTGCTTCTTCGGCATTGTTATCATCGAAAATCTGGATAAGACCAAGCATGTAGTCTGGATCTCGCCGGGCGATCACATGAACAGTATCGAGATAAACAATTCTCTCCCATGCACCAAGGTTGTCCGCCATTCCGAAGATCGGGCCGAGGGCTTGCACGTCTGCAAGAAATCTCATGGCCTGTTCTTTCGACAAGTTGCCGTGATGAGCGATCTGATCGTCACATCGACACGCGACAGGTTCAATCGCAAGCGCAACGAAGACATGGATGATGCCGGGGCCTTGTGCGACCAATCGGGAAATTCGATGACAGGCAATGACATCCTCCCATGCTGCATCAGGATCTTCTTCACCAAGCTTCAACATGGCTCGCGCACAAAGCAGTTCGGCGAACAATCTCTTACTTGCCACTTCTGGCAGCATTGAAGTCACCAACGTCCGATCGGACGGAGGCATCGGAGCGAACGACTTCGGGCGTTTTGAGCCTTGCACCACGAGACTCAGTGGCGTTTCATTTGCATCCACCCAGCGGGCGATCACAGGAAACTCTATTCGGGTCCAGGAACGTGCCCTCGCCTGGCTGAGTTGCAGGTGAAAGGGCCTTTTTCGTTCGTAGCCATCGGCTCCCCGCTGGGGTTTCTTTGAAGAATCCAGAGTCTCTAGAAAATCATCGAGGTCGATCAGGTACTGCCCGGCCTTTGGCAGGGCCTCAATTCCAAGTTGCCTGAAATACTCGGCAGTCGTTTCCGCGGGAAGGTTTCCATGCCCCAAAGCACGTTGGAACATCACCACGCTGTTGTTTTCTGCGGTGACGCCCTCCCGCTGTCGCTGACTCAACGCCTCGATGTAATCCACCGTGCCGTCATTGCGGAGAGGTGACGTGATGTACGTTGTTTCCTTGCTGATCCTGATTGGAACCCCGAAATTCTGGGCTGTCACGCAACTGGCGAACGCCGCAAGCAAGGACCAGTAACATAGAAGCAGGCGCAACACACGCATAAATCACCTTCGTTCAACTGTTCCGTTCTTTGTAGGTCTGGCCAAATCCGGAACGGCGCTGCGCTTGATCCGGCCTACAGAGTCAACCCAGCCGACTTGCCACGAGCACCGCAAACATCAGCAGCATGGCAGTGAGGGCTGTGACCACAGGAAACACTCGCATACGCAGACTCAGCATCAATTTGAATCAACGCCGCACGTGGCGGCCGCAATCTGGAGCAGCGGCTGATTTGACTGCGGCAGGTCTTTGGTGCTGCGGGGGTAGGTCGCGATGTCCGTCGCGAAATCAATGCCCATCTGCATCTCTTTTTCGACGCGGGCCGTTTGACTGCCGAGGTGCATAAATGCGGCCATATGGGACTGGCAGAACTCAAATTTCTTCATTCCCATGAAAAGCGAGCGAATCGTATTGCCCCAATAGTGCCAGCGGACCTGCGGATTCTTCGTCATCCACCACGCAATCTGAATCAGCGCTTTCGTCATTTTCTTCCATTCGGCGAATGACGGCTGCTGACGCCGTTCCGGAATCAGCATGCGCGTCGTCCGCATCACGCGCCGCATGTATCGCCCAGGTTCATACACCGTGGCCACGACTCGCCGATAGTCGTCATAAATGTCCGCTCGATCTCGGGTGGTGACATAGTTGAGTCCACCCGTCGTGTTGTCCATGCTGGCCGCATTTTCAAGTCGATACACATTCTCCGACGGCGGCAGCAACTGATGATGGCTGTCGATCATGCGGCCCTCCTTCATCAGCCGGCGAGTTAGCTGAGTGTTGGGCAACGCCACGAGCAATCCGACCATCGCCACCATAATGCCGGACTGTTCGATGCATTCAATCATCGCATCCGCGATGCCCGGTTTTTCGTTGTCGAAGCCCAGTATGAAGCCCGCAGAAATCGAAATGCCGTGCTTGTAGACTTGATGCACGCGTTCCACAATCGGCTTCATGGAATTCACCTTCTTCTGTGTCACAGCAAGAAGGTCCGGGTCCGGTGTCTCGATACCCATAAAGACAAATCGAAAATCCACCCGTTGCATCATCGCCAGCAACTCGTCGTCGTCGGCAAGATTCATCGACGCTTCAGTCGTGAAATAGAACGGGAAGTTTTTCCGCTTGCACCATTCTTCAAGTCCCACCAGAAACTTCTTGACAAATTTCTTGTTGCCAATGAAGTTGTCGTCCGAAATATCCACCCAGCCACGGTATCCCAGTTCAGCCAGTCGGTCCAGTTCGGCAAGCACCTGAGGGATCGTCTTGCTGCGCGGAACTCGGCCATACAATTCGATGATGTCACAGAATTCGCAATTAAACGGACACCCGCGTGAAATCTGAATTCCCGCCTGCAGATAGTTGCTGAATTCGACGAGATCGAATCGCGGTGTAGGCGACAGAGTCACGTCAGGTTTGTCGTCGGTCTCAAACAGTCCGCACGGCGTGCCTTGGCGCCAAGACTCAAGCCAGATTGGAATGGTAACTTCACCTTCGCCCAGGACTCGAGCATCGGCGTTGCTGTAGATGTCTGGCTGACTGGTCGGATCCGGGCCACCAACAACGATGTACTTGCCATCGAGATTGGCTCGGTCAATCAGCGCCAGAATGCCGCTCTGTTGAGGAATCATGCCACCTGTACAGATGACGTCGGCGTTGTTCCATTCCTGATCGGTGAGTTCACGGACATTCAGATCGACAAGTTCAAAAGTCCATGTCTGCGGCAGGAGCGCAGCAACTGTGAGCAGTCCGAGCGGAGGTGCCACGGTTTTAGCGCCCGTCGTGGCGGCAGATTCAGTCAGGTTCCAGAAGTTGGATGCCTGAAACAGTGGCTGAACCAGAAGACAACGCAGCGATTCATCGGGTTGCCGAGTTGGCCGAGCCATTTGATCGTCTTGCTGTAAATGTCGAATCCGAAATTTTCGCACGCCAGGTGCTTCGTTTGGTAGCGAGTGTGGACCAGTTGGTGGCAAGAGTCAATCGAATTGACTGAAATGCTTGTTTTTTGCCGGGACATCGTCTGGTTTCCTGTAAGTTTGCCCCCTTGAATGGGCGAACTCCGCCAACTTGTTAATTGTCCCACGCCAGCTATCATTTTGCTTCAATCATGCATCAACTTTTCCGGCCTTGCTGCTTCTGGAAACTCAATTGAAAACGATCCTCGCGCAATTCGACACCGACGCACTTCCCAGTAGTTTTGACCAAGTTGTTGCGGTGGATTCAAACGTTGAACAATTGTTCTCGTACGGTTCTGTCACTCCGGACAATGTCACGGGACTGGTGCATGGCTTAATGTTTACGCGTGGTCCGGCGGATCTGAAGCACTCGGCGATCTTCATCGGTGGAAGCGACGTCACAGCCGGGGAGGCACTGCTGCGGAAGGTGTCGAAAACTTTTTTCGGGCCAATGCGAGTGTCCGTGATGATGGACTCCAACGGATGCAATACGACCGCCGCTGCCGCCATTGCGAGTGCCCGAAAACATATGAATCTTGCCGGCTGCCGGGCGATCGTGCTCGGTGCCACCGGCCCGGTGGGTCTTCGTGCGGCCGAATTGCTGGCTCTGGAGAAGGCTCACGTCACGCTGGTCTCGAGAACGCTGGACCGTGCCGAATCGGCATGCATCACAATTCGTACTCTAGTTGCAAATGCTCAGGTGACTGCGGCTTGCGCTTCGCAACCGACCGATTTCGAAGCGTTGTGTCAGAACGCGACATTCATCGTGGCCGCGGGAGCAGCTGGCGCTTGCTTTCTGGAATCCGGTGCTCTGCAGAAAATTCAGGGGCTGAAGCTGGCGATTGATCTCAATGCCGTGCCGCCGGTCGGGATCGCGGATATCGGCGTGATGGATAAGGCGGTCGAGAAGTCCGGCGTGATCTGTTACGGCGCGTTGGGTGTGGGAGGACTGAAAATGAAGGTCCACAAGAAGGCGATTGCATCGCTGTTCGAGTCCAATGATCGTGTCCTTGAGACACGCACCATCTACGACATGGCGTTGCAGGTTGCTGGCATTGCGACGTAACGCCTCAGGCAGCTCGAGACTGAACAGTCTTAGCAGACAACGCAGGTTGCTGCTGGTACCATTGAAGAATTCCATTCAGCTTGGCGGTTGTTTCACCCTCACCAAAACGTTTGAGGACGCGTTCCGCCATTGGCATTGTAAAGCGATTCACCAGCGGACGGACCCAACCCGCAAGTTCAATTCGCTGGCCAGCCGGAGCCTGCCGAAATCCCATGCCCGTCTTGAATTGATCCAGAGAACCAAGTCCGGCCTGAATGGATTCATAGCCATAACTAATCTGTTTCACATCGCCGGAACGCATGCGATCATACACGAATCGGTACAGCAAGGCATTGTTTGGAAAGGCATCCAGGAACTGCAGTGAGGAACGCACGATCAGCAGATTCGCCACATCCTCAATCGTGAACGAAATCAGATAGGCCGCCAGCGAATCGCCTACAAAGGCAGCCCAGGCTTCTGCACCTTCAGTTTTTGCAGCTTCCTGGTAATAACGAATCCAATAGTTCGCCAGATTGGACGGCACTTTTCTCCCCTGTCGCACCAGCGTATCGGCGTTGAGAGGAATGGCATGCTGCTTCAGGAGACTGAAGTCCACTTGCTCAACGCGACACGCTTCCAGTCCTCGGCGTACCTGAGTTCTTGTGCGGCTGCGGAGCAACGGGAAATCGTAGTTTGGATTATCGCAGATGATCCGAAAGCTTTCGATTCCCTGTTCGACCGGACAGCCAAACCTCGCCACCAATCCGTCGCGTTTCAGGATGATTCTTAAATCCACGGCGGTCGCATCAATATCTCGATGAAATGGAAAACTCGAATAGACACCGCGCTGGGTATTGCACCAGTAGACTCCATTGGCTTCTCGGACCGTGTGTCCGATGCGTTCCAGGAACTGAGCAAAATGTGTTGGATTGACGGCCATGTCGATTCTTTGTGGCACACCTTGCGCCTGCGATGGGAGAACAGGCTTTCGCCTTCGGAACAGTACGTTTCAAACGTTCAATCGAAGCAGTTTAGACTTGATTTGAGTTTTGCCTCAAGATCGTTCCCTGCGGTCGGCAGTCTCCGCCGGTTTAGAGATCGCGTCTAGCCGTACTTCGGCGATTGAAGTATGTTGAACACCTCACGGTCGCGACTCCCCATAACGTCAGGGAAATGACATGGTCCTGTGGGCAATCACCCTCATTTCAACAGCGATGCTGTACTGGATTTACGACGGGTATGGTCGCACGCTGTTTCTGATCAACGGGATCAGAAAGGCATCTTGCCGGCAAACCGGGTCGGCGGCTGAGCAATCCTGTGACGCAGATTTACCCTCCATCACTGTGCTGCTGACCGTTCACAACGAGGCCGCCGTGATTCGCACGCGCATTGAAAACATTCTGCAATGCGAATACCCTCCGGAACTGCTGTCTGTGGTTGTCGCTTCGGATGGTTCGACCGACGGCACAAATGACATCATTCGCAGTTTTTGTGATCGAGGCGTTCGCCTGCATGAAAGCCCGGGACTTGGCAAGACAGCGACTCAAAACGCCGCCATCAAGACGATTGTGAGCGACCTGATCGTCTTTACCGATGCGGATGTCACGTTTGAGTCACAGTTTCTGAAAATCATCGCGCGCCGGTTTCACGATCCTGCCGTGGGTGCCGTCGATGGTCGACAACTCTACAGTTCGCAGCCAACACTCGATGTGCAAACGTGCCAGGGATACTACTGGAATTATGAACTTCGGATGCGACATCTGGAATCGCAACTCGGGATTCTGGCCGTTGTCGCCGGAGCCTGTTTTGCCCTCCGTCGCAGTTTGTTCCTGTCCATGGATCCGGCCATCGGCGAAGACTGTATTGTGCCTCTGGACGTTGTGGCGCAAGGGTATCTCGTTTTGCATGAACCGAACGCCCGAGCGTGGGTACGAATGGACGACGATAGCGCGATGACCTTGCGGCGTCGAATCCGCATGACGCTGCGAAACTGGCAAGGCACATGGACACGCAGTGAATTGCTCAACCCGTTCCGTTCGCCTGGTTATGCGTTCGCGCTGTGGTCACACAAACTGCTTCGCTGGCTCTCACCCGTCTTCCTCGCATCCGCAACGGCAGCGTCCGCTCTGCTGCTCGCGACTCAGCCGTCGTTCGCGACGATGGCGGGATTCATGCCATTCGCCATGCTCTTCGCACTGGCGGCCTTCGGAAGGTTCGCGCTGCACCGCAGCATCCGCATCCCCGGCGCGGGGACCGCGTACAGTTTCGTGCTGGCCAATACGGCCTTCCTGATCGGCGTCTGGCGTGCGATTACAGGACACCGGATTCACGCGTATCGAAATACGTGACGGCAGACACTGTTGCAGTGTGGAACCATTGCTTTCGTGAACGGTCTTGATACAGTCAGCCTTTGTAGAACGGGCGGCTCGCCTGTTTCTGGCTGACAACTCAGACAGAAAATCTGTCTGTTGTACGAATCAGGAGTTTGCCAATGCGTTCCTCTCGTCTGATCCTTGCCGTTGCCGCCGTTTTGGCGTTTTCCTGGGGGGCGGGGGCAATTGCTGTCGCTGAGGACGCCGAATGGATTTCGTTGTTCGACGGAAAGACCATGGACCTATGGGAAAAGGTTGGAAACGACGCAAGTGTCTGGGAAGTAAAGGATGGTGCGATCTGCGGATCAGGTCCGGCGTCGATGCTGGTCTGCACCAAGGGGCCATATAAGAATTTTCGTTATCGAGCCGAGGTCAAAATCAACGACCATGGCAACTCTGGGCTCTACTTCCGCACCACACCAAAACCCGGATTCACGGATGGCTACGAGGCACAGATCGACAGCACCCACACCGACCCAATTCGTACGGGATCGTTGTATGGGCATTGCCATGTTTATCAGCAGCATGTGAAGCCGGACACCTGGTTCACGTATGAACTTGAAGTTCGTGACGACGTGTGGCGTGATC
>JBBJME010000441.1:0-3758 GCA_037719765.1 Planctomycetaceae bacterium | reverse complement strand
GTGACGAGTCACCGCACTCCAAAGGTCACTTGATTGCGGCTTGACAGAGCACTGGCCGAAAACCGCGTGCGGTATAGCAAAAACGCGACCGCATGTTCAAACGGCGAAGCGGAGGTAAGCAGGAAACCGCAGCAGCTACGGAAACCGAGAATACTGCGGATTCCGCTGATTTGAAGCCCGTTTTTGGGAATCCGCATTCGGCGCAGGTCACCGAGATTCGGTAACCTCACTTTACCCGTCTTGTCTCGTTCAGATAGAATCGCGAATCGATGGGAACTTCCGTTGCAGCAGATTCCTTGCCTGCAGGCGGTTATCCCGCGTAATCTCTGACATTGAGTCCATCGTCGTCGTTTCCATAGTTCAGAGTGGAAATTGCGATGAATTTGACAACTCTGAACCTCCCATCTAATTTTCGGTGACCACATGCTGACTGTCGTTCGTGCAATTTCTTTGGTGTTGATGACGCTCGTTCTTGTTCACACGACGTCTGGGCAGACTCCCCAGGATGCTCGCATTACGGTGGCGCACCCTGGCTTTAGCCTGTTGAAGTCGGACTTGAAACAGAACATCGATCTCACCACGCCGGTGGAACAGAAGCAATGGGAAAATATTCAGGGCTACATCGACACGTTTATTATCGGGATTGATGAGACTCGTGAAGTTCAGATTCAGGTGATGACGGGCATCCATCCGGAAGGCTATTTGATTTGTGTGCCGCTGCTGGCAGCGACTGATCCGTCCAAGGCATTTCGTGAAAACCTGGATTCACTGCTATCGCATCATGCGTAATCCGACGGACCGTACAATGTACACAATCGAAAGCGATGCCAATGAATTCGGCTGGATGAGGGTCGATGCGGAATTGCACTATGCCTTCTTCATGATCACGACTGATAAGGCCCTGCTGCCTGAACTCAAGGCGATTGTGCTCAAAGCCGCGCTGACCCCGACGAAACTCAACAACAACATGATCGCGGAACTTAAAAATACTGATGCATCGGAGGCTGCGATCACGCACCGTGCCAATGCGTTCAAGCCTATTCGTGATGAGAACATGGCACTCATCAAGCAGCGACCGGATGAACGGGCCACCGAGTTTGCGTTACGGCAGTCAGCGCCCGACAGTTGTATGGCGAAGCGGAAGGTATCATGTCGCAGGCGGATCAGTTACTGATCACGCTCACAATGGATCGCAGCAAAGCTGCCGCGCCCAAAGTCAACCTGCGGACAACTGCGACCGCCCTTCCTGGCACACCGATGGAGGCCAACATTGCCCAGTATGGCACGCATTCGGATGCGTTTGCCGGCTTACAGCGGCTCAAGGGTTCTGCGTTGTCACTGCGTTCCAGTCATCCGCTGGATGAACTGCGTCAGAAAAATTTGAAAGAAACGCTGACTCTGACGAAGGCTGATATCGACGCTGCTCTGACAGCGAATAAAACGCGCTCAGACGAGGAAAAAACCGCGTTCAAGAAGTTCGTGGCGGGGGTCGTGAGCGTGCTGGAATCCAGCGTCGATTCCGGGCACCTGAACGGCTTCGTCGAATCTGTTCCGGATGGCAAGGACCGTTTCACGACGGTTGCCGCCTTTGTCTCGCCGACTGCTGCGGACCTCACTCAGATCCTGCCGCTGCTGACCGATGCAGGCAAAGGAAATTCCGTGGAAATGAATGTGGAAAAGGTCGCCGACGTCGATATTCACAAGATTCAGATTGCTGAAGGATCCATTTCCTTATTCGACAGAGTCTTCGGGATCCAAAGCGATCTGTTCATCGGCATCGGCCCGCAGAAGGTCTGGATGGCGGCTGGTCAGGATGGACTGGCAATTCTGAAATCTATAATCGCCTCTGTTGGTGAGCCAGCCGCAAATCCGGTCGTGTTCCGAGTTGATGCCAACATGCTGCCGTGGGCAAAACGCATTAATGACATGGCGAAGAAAGAAAAAACCGGGGTGCAGACGGCAGATGAAGAAAAACTTAGTCGCGAACACGCTCGGGTTCGGGAACGTGCCATTGCGGCGCTGGTCACGGATGATGATTTTTCGTTTGTGATCACGACTAAAGGCGGTATGTGGATCGGCGACTTCACCGGCAACACAGGGCTGCTGCGATTCGCGGGCAAGATGATGTCCGCGTTCTCGAAGGAAAACTTTGAGTAGAGAGACCGTCATGGCTGATTCCGATGCCCTGCCTGACGAAGACAGTGAACTGGACGATTTGCAGTTTCCTGAAGGGGATTATGCGGTCGAAGATATCGAACTGGCCTATCGTCAGGCATTGGAAGCACTCGACGCCGCAGAACGCCAGGTCGGGTCAGTGATGGTCGATATGGTCGAACCTGCAAACGCTCCGGTGTCGAGGAGGATTCAGTCTCTGATGGATTTTCTATCGGTGCGCAACTAGCCGAAGATCTGAAGTCGACGGCTGCGGCGGCAGAAGCATCCGGCAACGCGGTGCTCGTTGAAGGACTGCGTCGTGTCTCGCCGCGTGAAGTGATCGAAGGCGCAGTATTTGTCGGCGGTGATGTCGCACTGACAGCTCGAAAACTGGCGTCGCTGATTGGACAGGACGTCGATAATCGCGTCGCCGTGTCGCTCGTCGATTCGCTCAATCAGTCGTATCATCGCGAAAATCGCCCTTATGAAATTCGCCTGCACGAAGGCGGATATCATCTGGAACTGCGTGAGGAATTCCAGGACGTCAGCACGCGGTCTTTCAGCACCGGACCGCGAGACGTGAAACTGTCACCTGAGACACTGGAAGTTCTGGCGTTTGTGGCATGGAATCAGCCAGTGGAAAAAGAACAGGTTGAATCCATCGGCCGGCAAAACTCCATGGCGCTGCTGCGACAGCTGCTGCGGCTGCAACTCGTCGAACTGCAGCGAAACGGAACGAAGCGAACCGACGTTTCGTACGTCACCACTGCAAAGTTTTTGAAACTCTTTGGACTCAAATCGATAACCGACCTTCCGACTGCGGATATTTTTTCATTTAAGTAACAGACTTTGAGTTCCCTGCATTCCCAACCAGAAGACTCACGCCGCAGATTTGCAGTGGACACGGTACGCACACTGCGGCAGGAAGGTTTTGAGACGCTGTGGGCCGGAGGTTGCGTCCGCGATCATGTACTCGGGAAAACGCCGAAGGATTACGATATCGCCAGCACGGCCACACCGGACGACGTCATCAGAATCTTTGGACGACGAAGGACAGTTGCGGTCGGAGCAAGCTTTGGCGTTGTCATGGTCCTTGGTCCGGACAAGGCCGCCGGACAGATCGAAGTTGCCACATTCCGCAGTGACGGTGAGTACCTCGATGGCCGACGTCCCAGCCGTGTCATATTCTGTCGTCCCGAAGAAGACGCCAAACGCCGCGACTTCACGATTAACGGAATGTTCTTTGACCCCATCGAAGAGACTTTGATCGACTATGTCGGCGGGCGTGAAGACCTGGCACTCGGCATCGTGCGAGCCATTGGTGATCCGGTTGCGCGGTTTACCGAAGACAAACTTCGCATGCTTCGCGCCGTCCGGTTTACGGCGACATTTGGATTCGCTCTGGATGAAGCCACTGCCGATGCGGCGTATCAGCTCCGACGGAAGCTCAATCAGGTCAGCGCCGAGCGTATCTCACACGAACTCAAACGGATGCTGGTGCATGCGACGCGCGAGCATTCGTTCCGATTGCTGATTCAGACGGGGTTGCTTCCGGAAGTGCTGCCGGAACTGTATCGCGCTGAGCATTGCGATGAAGATGAGGC
>JBBJME010000030.1:0-40861 GCA_037719765.1 Planctomycetaceae bacterium | reverse complement strand
TACTTGTGGTCATGACACCGGGCACAGGCGAGGGTCAGGCCCAACAGACCGGTCGATGGGAAGCACGTGGTGAATCCTACTGCGGTTGTGGCGGACAAACGACTTTGGCAATTGGTTCCTTGGACGCTTCGGTCTGGGCGACCGACGCAGCGAAATTGGCATAGGTTGGTGGTAGTTGGTGTATTGAGTCCTTCGTGGGCATTGCTGACGATCAGCTTCGGTTCCAGTCGAAGCTACGATATTCCGCATTCGCACTTCCCAGACGACATTCAAGGCGTCTTGATGGCAGGTGCTTTCGGCATTTGTTATATTTGGGGGATGAGCGATGTCACACAGATTCTTCAGCAGATCGAGCGAGGGGATCCAGCCGCGACTGAGCGGTTGTTGCCGTTGGTCTATGAGGAGCTGAAACAATTGGCCGGCGCAAAGATGATCTCCGAACGCCCCGACCATACGCTGCAGGCGACGGCGTTGGTGCACGAAGCCTACATGCGCCTCGTCGACGCTCAGCAAGTCCAGCGATGGGAAAGCCGCGGGCATTTTTTTTCAGCCGCCGCCGAAGCGATGCGTCGGATTCTGATCGAGTCGGCTCGCCGCAAGGCCAGTCGCAAGCACGGTGGCGATTGCCCGCGATTGGCGGCCGAACACCTGGATGCGCGTGGCAAACAATCCCGATCTGCTACTGGACATCGACGCGGACCTGACCCGCTTGGCCGAGGAGGATCCGGAAGCGGCCGAATTGGTCAAACTGCGACTGTTCGCCGGGCTGTCGGTGACCGAAGCCGGGGAGATGCTGGGCATGTCGCGCAAACTCGCCTATCAGAACTGGAAATACGTCCGCTCCTGGTTCGCCGCACACTGGGAAGACTAGCGAGGGCCTCAGCAGCTCGCAACGACGCATCGCGGCAACCGCTGACGGCGATATTTTGCGAATCGGAAGTGCTTTGCATCTAAGGCATTAGGGAAACGTCCCGTTGTCTCGCAGGAAATATTTCGAAAAACTTTCGACTTTTCCGGGGACAGTTCGCGGCTGGATCTCGCATTACTACAGCAGAGAGGCGGTGTTGTTTGCCGCAACTCTCAGCTCGCTTTGCTTGGCGAGCGACGAAGATTCCTGTACTAGGAGATCGGGACATTCGATCCCGACGACGACTTTTTGAAACTCTCACCGCCGCCCAGTTGACGGTCCTAATGATCGGCAATGGCCTAGCCCTGTCCGCCCCACCCGAAGGCAAGGGCGGAGGAAGTGAGAGTTACACGACCCTGCCGAACCTGCGGTACACCATCAGCGAGATCATTGCTTAAGGGTTTCCATGAACGTTGAAAGCAGTCCAGTCCAGTCGAACCGTGAGATCTTTCTGGCGGCTCTTGACGTCGCTGATGACGAGCAGCGGCGGGTATTTTTGGAGCAGGCGTGCGGTGGGAATGCCGAGCGTTGCCGCCAAGTCGAATGTCTGCTGGCGCTGGCCGAGGATGAGGGCAACAGCCCGCTGGATCAAGCGATTGAGGAACTCGATCCGGAAGCTACTTTGTGTGCCAACGCGTCGTTGGTTTTTGATATCTCGACCCATCCGACCATCGACCGCTACAAACTGCTGGAGCAAATCGGCGAAGGGGGGATGGGGACGGTCTTCATGGCTCAGCAAACCGAGCCGGTCAAGCGGATGGTGGCGCTGAAGCTGATCAAGCCCGGGATGGACTCCCGCGAAGTCATCGCTCGCTTCGAGGCCGAGCGGCAGGCGCTGGCGATGATGGACCATCCTAATATCGCCCGTGTCCTGGACGCGGGAACGACCGCACAGGGCCGGCCGTATTTCGTGATGGAACTGGTCCGCGGTCTTTCAGTCACCGACTACTGCGACAAGGCATCTCTCTCGATCGATGATCGGCTACGGCTGTTCATGGATGTCTGCCACGCGGTCCAGCACGCCCACCAAAAAGGGATCATCCACCGTGATTTGAAGCCGAACAATGTATTGGTGACGCAGCACGATGGCGAGCCTGTCGTGAAGGTGATCGATTTCGGCGTTGCCAAGGCACTCAACCAGGAACTCACCGAGCGGACGCTATTCACCCACTTCTCGCAGATGGTCGGCACGCCGCTGTACATGAGCCCCGAGCAGGCGGAGCCGAGCGGCTTGAGCATCGACACCCGCAGTGATGTCTACTCGCTGGGCGTGTTGTTGTACGAACTGCTAACGGGGACGACGCCGTTTGATAAAGCCATGCTCTCTAAGGCCGGCTTCGACGGCATGCGGCGGATCATTCGTGAGCAGGAGCCTCCGCGGCCCAGCCACCGGATCAGCACGCTGGAGGCCCAGTTGCTGTCGACAGTCTCCCACCACCGGCAGGCAGATCCACGGCGTCTTTCCCCGTCGCTGCGGCGTGAACTGGACTGGATCGTGATGCGGGCGTTGGAAAAGGACCGCAACCGCCGCTACGAGTCGGCCAGCGCGCTGGCGCAGGATGTCCAGCGATACCTGGAGGACGAGCCGGTGATGGCATGTCCGCCGTCAACGGTCTATCGGCTGCGGAAAATTGCCCGGCGGTACCGTGGACTGGTCACCACCGGATGCCTGCTGATGCTGGCAATGCTTGTCGCCAGCGGGTTCCTATGGAGAGAACGCAGTCGCACTTTCGCGGCACTGACTGGGGAACAGGACCAGCGCCAGATCGCAGTAGCCCAGCAGGAGATAGCGAGGCGGAACGAATCCGAGGCGGTCGATCAGCGCAATCAGGCTTTGCAAAGCCAATACCATGCGGAGATCGTTTCAGGCCAGGCGGATTGGGAACGGGGCTACCTGCAACGTCTGAACAGCAAACTGATGGGCCACCTGCCGCTGGACGGTCAGCCGGATCGCAGGGCTTGGGAGTGGCGATATCTGTGGTCGCTGTGTCATCCCGAAGTCCGCACGCTGCATACCGCTTTCCAGCAAGGCTTCGCAGCCTGGAGCCCGGACGGCGAGTACGTGGCCGCATCCGGCGATGTCTGGCAGGTTCGATCTGGCGAGATGGTACGCCGCTTCTCGATGTCGAATATCGCGCGATATCGCAGCGCGTGGAGTCCTGACAGTCGGATGTTCGCTTGGGGTATGGCAGCGGACGACAATGGCATCTACGTCTGGGATCGTGTGACGGATGAAGTTCAAGAACTGCGCGGCCACGCGTCGAGCGTTTGGAGCGTTGCATGGAGCCCTGATAGCAAGCAGTTAGCGTCCGGAGGAATCGGTGGAAAAATCCAAATTTGGGACGTCGCGACAGGTGACGCAATGCGAACGTATGAGGCGGATGACCACATCAGTAGTGTCGCCTGGAGTCCGGACGGAGAACTGTTTGCGGCTTGTATCAAGCACGAACATCTGAGGGTCTGAACTCCGCAGATGGCAAACCGGTTGTTCGATGAACTTAAGCATCGAGGGCGATGCCAACTCCGCTCAGCTTTCTTGGCACCCCGACAAGCGCAGTTGGCGATCTGCACTTCCAAGGCATGGTGCCTAATCAGGCGAAGTGATTGGACCACAACTCGGCAGCACGACCTTGAGTTCGGCCGGGGCCGGGACGTCGCTTGGAGCCCAGATGGGGAAACGCTGGCACTGGCTGACGGTGAGACGGTGGTGCTGTGGGACCCGACGAAGGAGCAACCAGAGCGGATACTGCGCGGACACTCCGGTCGCATCCTCGAGGTCGACTGGAGTCCGGAGGGACAGCAATTGGTCAGCTCGGACGACGCAGGGGAGATCAAAATTTGGGACTTAACCGTCCCCTTCAGCTCCCCCGGGTTCACCATCGACAGTCCTGTGCAGGCGCTATCTTGGCGGGATGACAACCAAACACTGGTGGTCGTGCATGAGTCGGATCAAGCGAGCTCGTTCTGGAATGCCCTCAGCGGAAAAAAACTGAGCGTCATGCCGCCGATTTCGGAAGGCCAAGGCTTGTGGAGCCCCGACCGTCAACGCGTCGCCTATTACGAAGACGGCGAGACTGCACAAATTCGGGTGGTCAATGCAGAACGCGGCGAAGTTCACGCGATCCGGCTTGGAGTTCCAGGGGAGAAGATCGCAAAGCTGGCTTGGTCACCTGATGGCAGGCTGTTGGCCATCGGCAAGTTCTCGGATAGCGAGATAAGCGTGGCCCTCTGGGATGTCGATCGCGAGCAGTCTGTTTCAACTTGGTTGCACCATGGGCCCTGGGTTGAGAAGATTCAGCTCGCTTGGTCACCGGAGGCAACTCATGTAGCGATCACTTCCCTCGGAGAGACTGGTGATAATGGCACGCCGATTTGGTATGGGCATGTGTATGTGGTCAATGTGGCAGCGGGTACGACTGTCCTGAAGCACACGATGCCGCACCAGGCCGATGTGAGTGCGGTTGCCTGGAAGCCGGACAGTCGGGCATTCGTCGCGGGCACCATAGACGGTCTGATCGAGGCTGTTGATGTGGAGTCGGACGGACGCTGTTTTCTACGCAACTTTATAGCACGCGGGTGAACTCACTGGCGTGGAGCCCCGATGGTCGGAGGGTTGTCTCGGCAGCCGATGACGGATCGATCAAGCTCTTGGCTGCCGACAGCGGAGGGGATCTGTTAACTTTTTCGCTCGACGACAAGGCGGTGCACGTGGCTTGGAGTCCCGAGGGGAATCGGCTGGCCGCTGCCACAGGCGGTGGTCAGGTCCATGTATGGGACGCGGCGCGGGCCGATGCCCTGTCTGAGCAGGGAGACCGGCGAGGCGAGTTGGCGATGGCTTACTACCGTCGCAGGCCGCATGAGTCCCGGGCCGAGCGTGGCGCGAGACTGCAGAAGATGTTGCGTCTGGCACCGGACACACTTGAGTTCTGGAAAACTCGCGGTGAAGTCCGCGCGGCACTCGGCGATTTTCAAGGAGCAAACGAGGAGTTCGCTAAAGCCATGTCGCCTGGAATGCGGCGGTCGGTCGATGCGGCCTACGCCTACAGCCTTTCGTTGTTAGCGACCGGGCGGATGGATGCGTACCGTGAGCATTGCGTGTCGATGCTCAACGAATTTGCCGACACGCAGGTTCCTTCCAACGGCGGGTCTATCGCGTGGCTGTGTGCCCTTGCACCCAATCCGAATCTCGACACGGAAACGCTCGTACGCTTGGCGCGTGCGAACCTCGATCGCAATGCCAATGATGGACTCGATCTTGCCATGCTACAGCTCGGCGCCGCTCTTTATCGACACGGCCGTTATCAGGAAGCGGCTGATCTGCTTACCCAAATCGTGGAGCGTGTGGAACGGGCGAGCGACCCGACGCAGCGGTCGGTTCAGGCCGATGCTCTTTACTTTCTGGCGATGGCGCGTCATCAGCTCGGTCACACCTTCCAGGCGCGGCGCTATCTGGACGAGGCGGCGAAGATTGCGGAGCAGCTCCTTTCCCCATCCTGGCAAACCACCTTGCAGCATCAGCTGCTGGAGCGGGAAGCCCGGGCGCTGATCGCGGGATAGTGGGACGCAATCTTCTTGAGTGCCCGTCCTGTCAAAAAACTCGAACGAGCCGTCGGAACCGTGATTTGGGATGCAATCGTCGGAGTTGGGACGTGAACTCCAATCCGACGAGTTCAACGAGCCGTCGGTTTCCAGTCAGCAATGTTTGGAGAAGCACAGCATAGATATGGATTTGAAACAATTTCTGAAAAATCTTCAGAATTCCGGGCACGGATCGCAGCTGATTTTCGCATGTAGATGGAGACACGTCGTCGTGGAGCGTTTGGGACGTTGGAGAATTGTTTCGCCGCTTGATTGATAACGAGGTCGCGTTTGAGACTCGCATTCCGGTGAATTACCAGTATACACCCGTCCTTGTGAACATTCTGCAACATCTGCAGGCCTCTCTGGTGGTTTCGACCTATCAGTCCGGCAAGATTCTGGTGAATACCATTACCAGGGACATGACACCGCAGCACTCTCAGATTTAATTTTCGAAGTTTTGGCGTGTAGGTTTTTCACATAGGAGAATTCCATAGTGGTTCCCAAGAATTGGTGGCGTTTGGCGACTTTCTCCTGGTCTTCGAAGCGACCGGAATTTGCGCGCCGGAGCAAGCTGCAGCGTTGCCCCCCAGCTTTTGTTCGCAGTTCGAAATCCTGAGGCCGGGCGTCTCTCGGTCGCCCGGGTCGAGGCGAGTAGCATGCTGGCCGCCGGGGATGGCCACGATCACGGCGATCACGATGACAAGCACGCTCTCCCTTCGGCAAACGGTCCGCAGGAAGTGTCGCCGCAATTTCGTACGCATCATGTGAACGGCCTCCCGTTCGATTTCACCGATGACTTCCCCCGGTTGCCGCGACCGATACGTCACAAATGGCATCGGCCACGAGCGGCCCTGTCTATCCGCTAAGCAGCATTCCTGCGTTGCACAGTAATTCTGGGGCTGCGGCGACCCTGTATCTGGATTTCGACGGCCATTTCGAGGCGACTTGGGGAGGCTACACGAACGTCACGACACCGGTCTACGATTTTGACGGCGACCGACTGTCGTTCAGCGATGCCGAGCTGGCAAACATTCAAGCGATCTGGTTCCGCGTGGCCGAAGATTATGCGCCGTTCAATATCGACGTGACAACGGTCGAACCACCCGTGTTGGCCGCGGGGACACCCATTGCCGACGCCAATGGCATCGCATTGAGGATCGCCATCGGGGGGGTGTCGACGGATTGGTACGGTCCGGGGATTGGCGGCGTCGCGTACATCAATTCTTTTACAAACTCGATTGCCAACGTCGCCTACGTCTTCGCCCAGGACAAAACCACTCCGTACTGGCCTGGAGATGTGGTGTCGCACGAGTCCGGGCACGCGTTCGGCCTGCAGCACCAGAGCAGCTACGATGTCTATGGCAACAAATTGCAGGAATACAACCCCGGCAATGCTTCGTGGCACCCCTTGATGGGGTCGGTTGCCACCACTGCGATTTCGACCTGGTACAACGGAACGAGCAGTCAGGGCGCGACGACGTATCAGGACGACATGGGTCTCATCGCCGGAGCCACGAACGGGTTCGGATACTACAGCGACGATTACGGGGATACCACGGCAACTGCTGCGGCATTGAGTCAGGCCGGCAACACCTGGAGTGGCACCGGCCTCGTCGGGACGAACACCGATGCGGACATGTTCTCGTTGACGGTCACGACGGAAGACACGTACCGTGTCACCGTCAGCGGCCTGATCAGCCCGTATGGAGATTTGTATGCCTCGAATCTTGATGCTGCATTGGAACTGCGAGATTCGGCAGGCGTCCTGATCGGGACGGCCAGCCCGTCGGGGACAACCAGCGCGGAGCTCCGCAAAGGGCTCACGCCTGGGACTTATTTCGTTGGAGTCAAGAGCTCCGGAACTTATGGCTGGGTGGGCCGGTACAGCATCAATGTCGATGCGCCCCCGGCAGGCGTCATCGTCACGCCCGCTTCGAAGATGCTGAACACGAGCGAGGAGGGAAGCCAGACCTCCTTCAGCGTCGCGCTGCAAACGCAGCCGACGGCAGACGTGACGGTTCCGATCAGCTCCTCGAACACCGCCGAAGGAACCGTGTCGACCGCGAGTCTTGTCTTCACGTCTGACAACTGGGATACCCCGCAAACCGTTACGATTACCGGCGTGAACGATACGATCGTCGACAACGACGCGGCTTACAGCGTCATTCTCGGCGCGGCCTCCAGCGACGATCTCGAATACAGCCTTTTCAACCCGGCCGACATCGCGGTGGTCAACATCGACAACGACGTGACCGGCTTTGTGTATTCGGTCGATTTCGGGAATGGCACAATCAACCGCTCCCGGCTCAGCGGTTCGCAGCCCGAGAAGATCGTCGACCTGACGATTCTGCTCGGCCCGTCCTTCCGGACGAAGGAAATCGCGACCGATGCGGCAGGAAACAAAATCTACTGGACGGCGACGGATTCCTCCACACTCATTGTCATCCAGCGCGCTAATCTGGATGTATCGAATGTGGAGACTCTGGTCTCCACCCCATACCTCTATGGGGGGTTTAGGGGCATCACCCTCGACTCGGCCGCTGGCAAAATGTACTGGATCGATAACGGCGCCCACAAAATTCAACGCGCCAATCTGAACGGTACACAGATCCAGGATATCGTCGTCAGCACCGGAACCGATTTCTGGGCTATGTCGCTGGCCCTCGATCCGGCCGCCGGCAAAGTGTATTGGACCGATTTCGGCGCCGGAACGCAGAATGCCGTCCGCCGCGCCAATATGGAGGATGGCACGAACATCGAAGTCCTATGGACGAGCATCGACGCCAGAAGTCCGACCGGGATCGCTCTGGACGTCGCCGTCGGCAAGATGTACTGGGCCGATCAAACTCAGGATGTGATTCGCCGTGCTAATCTGGATGGGACGAATGTGGAAGTCGTCGTGAATAACGCGACTCTCTTCGGCAATTCGCAGGTGCTCGGGCTTACGCTCGATGCACCGGCTGGCAAGCTGTACTGGACGGACAACGCGACGAAAACCATTTATCGGGCCAATCTGGATGGCTCGATGATCGTCATCCTCGCGTCGGGTTCAGGGCTTGAGGGGGTGGCGACCGCTCATCCGGGGCCGCAAATCAACGTGACTCCTGGCACCGGGCTGATCACGACCGAGGAAGGCGCCAGCGACATCCTGCGGGTGACGTTGACCTCGCAGCTGACCGCGAATGTGACGATCTCGCTGAGTCACAGCGACCCGACCGAGGGGACCCTTTCGACCGCAAGCCTGACATTCACCCCAGCCAATTGGGACATCACGCAGACCGTGACAGTCACGGGAATTGCTGACTCGCTGCTCGACGGGGACATCGCTTACACGATCACTCTCGCGCCGGCTGTCAGCGACGATCCCGTGTACAACGGCGTCAACCCGGCTGACGTGACCGTCGTTAATCGCGATAAGGCTGCGCTCCAGACAAAATTCTACGTCGTCGACGATGCCTCGAAGAATAAGACGTTCGAGTACAACGCCTACGGCGGATCAGTCGAGTCTTACAACCTCAACAGCGGCAACAGCGCCCCGCGCGGAGCGGCCAGCACCATTGCCGGTGACAAGCTCTGGGTCGTCGACGCGAACCGCAATGTATACGTCTACAACCGGAGCGGCGGACTGCTCGGCGCCTGGACGGCTGGTGCTCTGCCCAACGTCGCGGTTGTCGAAGGGATCGCCACGAATGGCATCGACGTCTGGATTGTCGAAGCCAAGAGCGACAAAGTCTATCGGTATGCCGGCGCTGCGACACGCCTCTCAGGGAGCCAGACGTTTGCCAGCAGTTTCAGCTTGACTGGCGGTAATGCCAGCCCGAAGGACATCACGACCAATGGCGTTGACCTGTGGGTCGTTAATGATTCGACCACTGACAAGGTGTTCAAGTACACCGTGTCCGGGACGTTGCTGGGAAGTTGGACGATCGACGCCGCGAATTCCCGACCAACAGGGCTGACGATTGATCCGGCCAATGTCAGCAATATCTGGATTGTCGATAGCGGGACGGACAAGATTTACCAGTACAACGGCACTGCCATCCGCACCACCGGCAGCCAAGCGGCCTCCGCCACCTGGGTCCTGGCCTACGGCAACGGCAACCCGCAGGGAATCGCCGATCCGCCTCCTCAGAGCGGCATGCTGGGGGCAGGGGCAAACACCTTTGTCGGCCCCGATTCAGGCTCGTCCGCCTTCGTTCCACCCGTTGTCGCCAGTTCATCCTGGTCGCCGCAGAAGAAGGTGTCGTCTGATCGCAATGCGCCGGACAGTTTGTTCCCCGGGCAATTCACTGAGTTCCGTGAGTCGGCTGACCTTTTCGGCCAGGCCTCTTCTTTCGATTCGTCGAAGAAGCCAGCTTCGAAACGCATCGGCAAAGTGTTCGGCCAGAGTGATCAGATCCTGTCGTCCCCGATCACCGGCGCCGCTGACGTGGATGATTTGTTTGCCGATTGGAATGCCGACCCGCTACGGTTGCTGTTGAGTGACGCAAAATTCGGCGGCTAATGCGGCCCGCCCGGTAAGAATATTCTGAGTCGCGAATTCGTGCTGGAAATCAGGGAAATTGGGTGATTAATGAGGTGAGACAATGAGTTCGTGGTCAATGGTGGTTCCTCGTGTCAAGCGGGTCACGGCAATTATAGCGAGCCGGATTGCGGTGGAAATCACTGTCCGCGCGGACGCTCAGCGCAGAATTGTTTGCCTTGACTGACACACTTCGAGGATGTCACGATTATTTAGGATTCTGCGCGGGGCGATTCATTTTTGAAAGCGTTGTGTGTTCTTCCGTTCGAAAGTTGTACTTTGAAGGCATTTTTAATGAACTCACGTAGGTTGTTCTCGCGATTGTGGTCAATTGGTACGTCAGCATCCGCGAAGAGGATGCCGCAGAGACGTTTAGTAGGTCGGTGGAGATCTGGCATTTCCGCAGTGCAGGCACTTGAGGATCGATCATTGTTGTCTTCTGTCACGCTGACAACGGGACAACAACTATTAGGTCCTGGCCCCGCTGGTCACCGAATACGCATTGTTGACGGAACGATCAACGGACACGTCGCTCCGGCCTGAGAATGAGGCCCGAACAGTGGCAAAGACGGCCGAAGACGTCTCAATTTCACACGACTCGCCGGCCAGCTCATCGCCCCGGCAAATCGATACACCCGCAACGCCTGGTTTGCATGTTGCGGTTGTTCCTTTTGTCATGCAGACCTCCAGGAAATGTGCAATATGAACATCAAACAATGCGTTTGCGGCAGATTGCTCCCTGTCGCGATCGCCGCGTTTTCGCTTGTGCTGGGATGGCATGAATCAGCGGTCGCAGGCAAGCCACCAGTCGTTACAGCAAAGCCAATTGATTACAATATTCAATATTTCACAGCCCCGAACGGAGGAGCCGTCTCCCATTTTGAGGACATGAACTCATCCGGTGCTGTCGTGGGCAACTATTACACTGATTCGAGCCATGTCAGTGGATACCTCTACGACCCGTTTCGATCAGTCACTACGGCCGTTGATCTACATTCTCTGGCGACGCTGCCATCTGGTTGGTACATCACTTACCCTCGCGGCATTAACAATGCGGGTGCGATTGTTGCCACAGTCTGGCATGCGACACTCGGCGAACGTGCGATGTTGCTTGATCCGAACGGACCGAAGGACGCGAATGGCAAATGGATTGCCGCGTGGTTGCCGGATCTGCCAGCTTCAATTGCGACAATGCCCCGAAGAATCAATGATCACGGTGACATTCTTCTTTGTGCTGTTTTCAGCACGACCGCCGGCGAGTATGTCCCTTATGTTTGCAACCCGGGAATCTATTCGCCGACCGATGCATTTGATGCGATGGAGCTTGGTTTTAACATTGCTGATATGATGAATATTGACATGAGCTTTCCTGTCGCTGGTCAGCCATTGACATTCGCAGGCGTCTGTTCCGGTGGTGCTGCTTCCTTTCGGTATACTCTTGGAGGGACATTGGAAACATTTTCGATGCAGAATGTCAATGTGTTTTCCATCAATGGCTATGGCACTTTCTGTGGGCGCCAGACCATCAGTACGATTGGCAAAGGCGGCAGGACAACCTTGTCCAGCCAAACCTTCAGGCTGGATTCGGCGATTACCTCCGTGGGCACGACAGGGAAGTATGCACTGGATATCAACAATTCAAACGACATCGCCGCAAACAGCAAATTCCTGATCCACAATGAAAAGGGAACGCTGGACCTGAACACGCTTGTTATAGGCACTGCGGCTGACGTTAATTACTTCAAAGGAAGCTACAGCTTCGAGTCCTTACTGACGGAACGTTCGGGAAATGGCTTCCCCGTCATGGGATTGAAAGTGGGTGATCTCGGCTGCATCCTGGTTCCATCCGTCCCACTGCAGCCGTAATCACTCCGTCACTGTGACGCGCCGCTGATATCGACAACCACAGTGGACTTACCCACGTTTTGTGGGCGCTCTGAGGAGAGTGTAAACTCTCTGTCGAGGAGTGAACCAGATGAGCAATTCCGATAGTACGCGACGCAGACACACGGCTGAGTTCAAGCATCAGGCTGTGATGCTGGTGACGAAGCAGGGCCTCAGCCTGGCGGAGGCAGCTCGCCGACTGGGAATCCACTCCAATCTGCTGCGGAACTGGAAGCGATCCCTGGAAAAGAACGGAGCGCCTGCCAGTCCGAAGCAGCCATCAGCTCTGGAGGCAGAGAACGCCCGATTGCGAGCTGAGAACGAGCGGTTGCGCATGGAGCGGGAGATTTTAAAAAAGTTGCCGCCCGGTAAGAATATTCCGAGTTACGATATCGGCGTGGAAATGAGGGACTTGTCGTGAGTGGTAGCGTGCGACGATGAGTTCGAGATCAGTGGCGGATTGTTGAGTCAAGCGGATCGCGGAGATGATTGCGAACCAGTTTGCGATGGGAGCGGCAGCGGGCGCGTACGCTCGGCGCTGCGTTCACTCAGCATGACCGTCGCGGTGACAGGGGAAGAAGACTCTACGCCGCTCGTCGAGAGTACGATTTGATCACGCCACCAAACTTCGACGTGCAGACGATGTCGTTCACTCGGATGCACGTGGCTTCTTCGGGAAGCGTGAAATCAGGCGGCGAACGGTCTGCCCCTCGTGGCTTCTGCATTTTCAAACAAATGCGCGCGACCTAGCAGAGTGTTAACTGCACGGTTTTAGTTTCGTTATCCATCGCGACCTGTCGAGTTCGAGCGAAAGGGACTCGAAATCCGGCAATGCGTTCGCAACAAACGGGTTACGTCAAATCGCTCTCTCCAAAACACGCGCGCATCGTTACGAAGAGAGTCCCTTTCGGGGAGCTTTCCACAAGCAGCGGAATTCCCGCTGGCAGCCCGGTTAACAGAAAACGCCGAGAGTGTCCCTCCCGGCGTTTTTGCTTTTAACCGTTTGTCTGCAACATTTTGCGACAAATTGAAGGTCTTTGACCGACTCTCTGTTTGTGAGATCTCTTCGCGCTTTCGAACGAAACGGTCACCGTACCGTCCATAGATCCGATTTCTGCCCTGAAACTCTCCGACTCTCTGGTTGGCTGTGGTCTCCGAGTTAACACGCCCTTCCCTTTCGGGGTACCGGAAGGGACGGGCTTTAGCCCTGCGAGTTTCCATCACTTTCAGCCCAAGCCGTGCAGCGACCACCTTCATTCCCCGCGATCTCCTTGCGCACTCGGGAAAGTCAAAGCATCAACGGTCCGGTGCGCTTATACACGCAGCCCCGATGATACTCCATGTATCTTTGGCTCTCTGGTGAGAGTTCGAGATGTGCAGTTTGGTCAAGATGACACTTTGCTCTGTCATTGGGAGACAAGCAAGGAGAGGGACAAATCGTACCGTCATTGTTGAACGTAATCAGTCCGCGGTCAAACAACCGATCAAACAAAGCAGAAAGTAAGATGCCGTTGTTCGGATCCAGGCGTTCGTGATTTGTACACACAGTCCACGGCTTGATGTGCGAGGCAATGAGCAGATCTGTGTTCGCTATCCCGACAATAGGACAAGTCGACCCGTATGCATCGAGCAACAAATCCCGGAATTGACCTTGCCCAAGTCGAGCTTTCTGTATGTATGCCCTCTCCGTTTCGGTGAGCCCCGGGGCGTGATCGGCGGGGATTCGTTTCGCTACTTCAGGGTCCGCGGATGCGGTGAGTAATTGTTCCGGCGCGACCGGACGGTCGAGGCAAATGCGAATGCGTTTTTGGGCGTTGCCACCAGATTTAGCGTCGCGGGCACGATGCATCAGGGCCATGGCACGGCCTAGGGTACGTCTGAATTCGTCAATATGAAGAGACGAAAGATCAACTGGGTACGGACTTTCCAACGTGGCTATTCGGTCCGAAATAGCGACGTTTGCGACACGATTTGAATCGAGGACAACTGCGGTTATTCGCGTGGCTGCTGCAGCCAGACGCTGTAAAAGCAGGCCGAGCACTTTGTTGTAGTCAGGATTGCGCCGCGTGACGCCGCGAGCGGGATTTGCACCTCCGCTGCTTTCGACGATTAGACACGGCGATTCGTCGATGATGTCTAAACTGAACTCGGAATCAACAAGCTTGTTGTCGTCATCAAGAAGAAACACGATCCTCATCACCTAATGAATTGCGGTCTGCGCGGCGTCATGGATGCTGGCGCATCGATTTTGCCTTGAATCGTTTGCGCAGCCTATCTCGCTGCTGTTCCGGATTCAACCGATGCCACGGTTCTTCGGGCTTGTGGCCGACGGGTTTTCTGCCATTGCTGCACCAAGTCCCTGATTGCGACTCGTTTTGGATGCCGTTTGAATGGAAACGCCCCCCCTCGGGGCGTTATCGTGGGCGTGTATTCGTCGTCACTCAGGCACACCACGACCCCAAGACACCCCGGAAATCCCTCCGCCCACCATGTTCGAACAAGCCTTCAAAAACATCGACAACGTCCTCTGGAAGGAAGCCGGCTGCACATCGAAACTCGACTACACCGAACAAAGTTCCTGGCTGCTGTTCCTGAAATACCTCGACGGGCTCGAACAGGACAAAGCCACCGAAGCCGAACTGGAAGGCAAGAAATACACCTGGATCCTCGACAAGCCGTACCGCTGGGAACAATGGGCCGCCCCGAAAGGGAAAGACGGCAAGATTGACCACAACAAATGCACCACCGGCGACGACCTGCGGGACTTTGTGGACAAAAAGTTGTTCCCCTACCTGCAAGGCTTCAAGCAGAAAGCCAGCGGGCCGAACACCATCGAATACAAGATCGGCGAGATCTTCGGCGAGATCAGAAACAAGATCACCAGCGGCTACAACCTCCGCGAGATCCTCGACCATATCGACGAACTGCGATTCCGCTCCCAGACAGAAAAGCACGAACTGTCGCACCTGTACGAAGCCAAGATCAAAAACATGGGCAACGCCGGGCGGAACGGCGGCGAATACTACAGCCCCCGACCACTGGTCCGAGCCATCGTGCGAGTCGTCAAACCGCAGATCGGTGAGAAGATCAGCGACGATGCGTGCGGTTCCTGCGGCTTCCTGTGTGAATCCTTCGAGTACATGAAGGAACAGAACCCAAAGCGCACCACCAACCAGGACAAGATTCTGCAGACGAAGACGTTTTACGGCAGAGAAAAGAAATCGCTCGCCTATGTCATCGGGATCATGAACATGATCCTGCACGGCATTGAAGCCCCGAACATCATCCACACGAACACGCTGGCCGAAAACCTCGCCGACATACAGGAAAAAGACCGAGTCGATGTGGTCGTGGTCAATCCACCGTTCGGCGGGAAGGAACGCAAAGAGGTTCAGCAGAACTTCCCGATTCGCACTGGGGAAACGGCGTTTCTGTTCCTGCAGCGATTTATCAAGATCCTGAAAGCGGGCGGGCGAGCGGGCGTGATCATCAAGAACACGTTCCTGTCCAACACCGACAACGCCTCGGTGAGTCTCCGCAAACTGCTGCTGGAAAGCTGCAACCTGCACACGATTCTGGACTGCCCCGGCGGCACGTTTCAGGGGGCCGGAGTGAAGACCGTGGTGCTGTTCTTCGAGAAAGGATCGCCGACTCGATCAACGTGGTACTACCAACTCGACCCCGGCAGAAACCTCGGCAAAACCAACCCGCTGAACGACGACGACCTCGCGGAGTTCATCGAACTGCAGGCCACGTTTGCCGACTCTCCGAAGAGTTGGAGCGTGGACGCCGCGACGATCGACCAGACCACGTTTGATTTGTCCGTTAAGAACCCCGACGGCGGCGAGGAAGTCGTCCACCGCAGCCCGGAAGACATCATGGACGAGATCGCAGCGCTGGACGCTGAGAGTGCGGAAGTGCTGCTAACCATCCGGGGGCTGCTATGAAGGCGGGGTGGACTAGAAGACGACTTGGAGACGTGGTAACGCGACTCACGAATGGATATGTTGGGCCGACGCGAAACATCTACATCGAATCCGGCATTCCGTACCTGCTCGCACGACACGTTCGCAGCAATAGCCTTGCATTTGACGGAAAGACCTTTATCTCCGAGGAGTTCAACACCAAGAACAAGAAATCAAAGTTGAAGACCGGCGATGTCCTCTTGGTTCAGAGCGGTCACATCGGGCATTCTGCCGTGGTTCCGAAGGAACATGAAGGACACAATTGCCACGCAATGATTGTGATTACGCCAATCGATGATGGCGTGACCGGCGAATTCCTTTCCCTCTACTTCAACTCGCCGGAGATGCAGGAGAAATTTCAAGACATCCGGTCAGGTTCGACTGTTCCACATTTGACCTGTAAAGAGGTCAAAGAGCTTGCAATCCCTGTCCCCCCGCTGGCCGAGCAGCGGCGGATCGTCGGCATCCTCGACGAAGCGTTTGAGGGCATCGCCACCGCCAAAGCCAACGCCGAAAAGAACCTCCAAAACGCCCGCGCCCTCTTCGAAAGCCACCTCCAATCCGTCTTCACCCAACGCGGCGAAGGGTGGGTGGTCAGGAAGGTCGCTGAAATCGCAAAAAAGTCGTTGGGTAAGATGCTGGACAAGGCAAAGAACAAAGGCGACCTCCAACCCTACCTTCGAAACCTCAACGTGCGGTGGTTCACGTTCGATCTGTCCGACCTGACTGAAATGCGATTCCTTGAGGAGGAAGCCGAGAAGTATATGGCCGTTAAGGGCGATGTCCTCATTTGCGAAGGCGGTTATCCCGGACGCGCAGCAATTTGGAACGAGGACTACCCAATTCATTTTCAGAAAGCGATCCATAGGGTTCGATTTCATGAACTGGAACAGAATCAATGGTTTGTGTATTTCCTCTATGTCAAAGACATGAGCGGTGAGCTACGGCAACACTTTACTGGGACTGGAATTCAGCACTTCACCGGAGAATCGTTGGGCCGATTCGAAATACCAATTCCCCCACTTCCGCTACTACGCAAGTTGGTCGCAAAATTTGATGGACTCGCCACCGAAACCCAGCGACTTGAATCCATCTGCCAGCGAAAACTCGCCGCGCTCGACGATCTGAAAAAGTCACTGCTGCACCAGGCGTTCAGCGGGCAATTGACAAAGGACAATTGACAATGGACAACGAAGGGTCGAAATCGGAAATCGTTCTCTACCAGACCGAAGACGGTCGGACTCGCCTCCAGTGCCGATTCGAAAATGAAACCATCTGGTTGACTCAGATCCAGATTGCAGAATTGTTTCAAACCTCTGTTCCCAACGTAAATCAACACCTCAAAACCATTTACGACGAAGGAGAACTCACGGAAGCCGCAACTATTAAGAGTTACTTAATAGTTCGAACCGAAGGAAATCGCGAAGTTTCGCGGGAGGTCCTTCACTACAACCTTTCGCTCATTCTCGCAGTCGGCTATCGAGTCCGCAGTCCTCGCGGCACACAATTCCGACAATGGGCCACCGCTCGCCTGTCGGAATACCTGGTGAAGGGATTCACCATGGACGACGAACGGCTGAAGAATCCGCCCGGTCCTGGTGTGCCTGATTACTTCGACGAATTGCTGGAACGCATTCGCGACATTCGCGCCAGCGAACGACGAATGTATCTGCGAGTCAAAGAGATCTTCGCTCTGGCATCCGACTATTCAACTTCTGAATCACAGGCTCAACTGTTCTTCAAGACGATTCAGAACAAGCTGCACTTTGCCTCAACAGGAAAAACCGCACCGCAACTGATCACTGAACGAGCGGATTCCACTCAGCCCAATATGGGTCTGACGTCATGGAAAGCGGGAGCTGTGCGAAAAGCCGACGTCACGGTTGCGAAGAACTACCTGAATGAATCTGAGATTGGTGAACTCAACCGCATCGTCGTGATGTTCCTCGACTATGCAGAGGATCAGGCAAAGCGACGTAAACAAGTTTTCACGTCCGATTGGACGACGAAGCTGGATGATTTTCTCCGATTCAACGACCGAGCCGTACTACCGGATGCAGGTTCGGTGTCTCGTGAGCAAGCCGACTCCAAAGCGGAATCGGAATATGAAAAATTCAGCCAGCGACGCCGCGAAGCTATCGAGCTGCAGGCAGAGCAGGAACTGATTCACGATCTGGAAGATGTCGAAAAAAAACTCCCAAAGCGGAAGAAGCCAAAGAAGGACGACGAATCTTAATATATCGAAGAGTGCTTAAGCGCAAACCCGATCGCGTGATCCGTATTGTCGCAACGTCAGCCGCTGGTGGATGTTACGTATTTAATTGCAAAACTGAGAATGCCCAATGAACGAAGCCGAAACACGAGCCGAATACATCGACCCAGCGCTCGCCGGAGCAGGCTGGGGCGTGGTCGAAGGCAGTCGCATTCGCCGCGAATATCCAATCACGCTGGGGCGGCTGGAAGGCCACGGGCGACGTGGCAAGGCGCTGACGGCTGACTACGTGCTGAGCTATCGCAACACGAAACTGGCTGTGGTCGAAGCCAAGGCCTGGGACAAGCTGCTGACGGAAGGCGTCGGACAGGCGAAGGACTATGCTGGCAAGCTGGCGATTCGGTGGGCGTATTCAACCAATGGTCAGGGCATTTATCAGGTGGACATGGGGGCCGGTGCCGTAGTTGATGGGAAAAATGGGATTGATGTGAATGATGCGATTAAGAAATCACATGACTCACATGACTCCTATAAATCCCATCCTTGAAACTGAAATCACCCAGTTTCCAACCCCGGAAGAACTCTGGAACCGGACCTTTGCCGAACAGAACGCCTGGCGTGATCGATTCGCGGCGGTGCCGTTCGAAGACCGAGGCGGATATTTTCAGGGACGTTACTACCAGGACATCGCCATCGATCGAGTTCTGGAATCCATCGCCGCAGGGAAGGATCGTATCCTGCTGACACTGGCGACCGGAACCGGCAAAACGTTCATCGCCTTTCAACTGGCGTGGAAGCTGTTTCAGAGTCGCTGGAACCTGGCCGACTGGAAGTCCGGCAGCGAGCCGACCCGCCGTCCTCGCATCCTGTTCCTGGCCGATCGCAACATTCTGGCCAATCAGGCGTTCAATGCGTTCTCGGCGTTTCCGGAAGATGCTCTGGTCCGGATCGAACCGGATGAGATCAAAAAGAAAGGCAAGGTGCCGAAGAACGGCAGCCTGTTCTTCACCATCTTCCAGACCTTTATGTGTGGCCCAACAAAGGACGGCGAACCGTCGCCGTGGTTCGGTGACTATCCGCCGGATTTCTTTGACTTCATTGTGATCGACGAATGCCATCGCGGCGGTGCCAGAGACGAAAGCAACTGGCGAGGCATCCTCGAATACTTTTCACCCGCCGTGCAGTTGGGTCTGACCGCCACGCCGAAACGCAAAGACAACGTGGACACCTACAGGTATTTCGGCGATCCAGTGTTCACCTATTCGCTGAAGGACGGCATCAATGACGGCTACCTGACGCCGTTCCGAGTGAAACAGATTCAGACGACTCTGGACGAGTACATCTACACGCCGGACGATTCCGTGATGGTCGGCGAAGTGGAAGCCGGTAAGCGATACGAAGAAAAGGACTTCAACAAGATCATCGAGATCACGGAACGGGAACGAAAGCGCGTCCAAATCTTCATGGCCCAGATCAACCAGAAAGAAAAGACGCTGGTCTTCTGTGCCAATCAGGCCCACGCCCTGGCCGTGCGAGATCTGGTCAACCAGATGAAGACCAGCAAAGACCCAAACTACTGTGTGCGTGTGACCGCTGACGACGGTGCCCGTGGCGAAGAATTCCTGCGGGAGTTTCAGGACAACGAAAAGACTATCCCCACGATCCTGACGACATCGCAGAAACTGTCAACGGGCGTGGATGCTCGCAACGTACGCAACATCGTGCTGATGCGTCCGATCAATTCCATGATCGAGTTCAAGCAGATCATCGGCCGAGGCACTCGCCTGTACGACGGCAAGGACTATTTCACAATCTACGACTTCGTGAAGGCTCACCACCACTTCAGCGACCCGGAATGGGACGGCGAACCCGTTGACCCGGAAACCTGCGCCACCTGCGGCCAGTCGCCGTGCGTCTGCGAAGTCGCTCCCCCTGAACCTTGTGCCACGTGCGGGAAGCATCCCTGCGAATGCCCGCCGGAACGCTGCGAAGTTTGCGGCGAGGTGAAGTGCGTATGTGCAAGACCGCAAAGGGTCAAAGTCAAAGTTAAACTGGCCGACGGGAAAGAACGCAACATCCAGCACATGATGGTCACATCATTCTGGCATCCCGGCGGAACCCCGATGTCCTCGCAGCAGTTCATGGAAATGCTGTTCGGCAAACTGCCGGAGTTCTTCACGAATGAAGCCGAACTGCGAACCATCTGGAGCGCCCCCGACACCCGCAAGAAACTCCTGGAAGGCCTGGCAGAAAAAGGCTTCGGCAGCGAACAGCTTTCGGAAATGCAAAAGATCATCGACGCCGAAAAAAGCGACCTCTTCGACGTCCTCGCCCACGTCGCCTGGGCGCTACCACCCGTCACCCGCGAAGCCCGAGCCACCATCGCCCGCCCCGAAATCAGCGTTCACTTCAAACAGAAGCAGCAGGCGTTCCTGGAATTTGTCCTCACCCACTACATCACCGAAGGCGTGGGCGAACTAGACCGCGAAAAACTGACCCCGCTACTTCGTCTGAAATACCACAATTCCCTCCCCGACGCCCTCGCCGAGCTCGGCAGACCAGATGAAATCGGCCGCGTGTTCGCCGGATTTCAGAAGTATCTGTATCAGGGCGGGGCGTGAAAATCAGGAAACTGCCGGTGCGCAAACGAAATCTGTTGCGATTGGTTCTTCAGTCGGCCGTTACGGCTTTGGTGAATGGGGCGGGCAGCATCGGGGACTTGAATGTCAGCAGAATTCGAGAGGATCAGGAGGTTCTGTGCGACATTCTTCTGCCTTGATCCGAATCTGTTCTACAAACTTTGGCTCGACCAATCCGGACAGATTTTCGATGTCATTATCAAACAACCATTCCTGCCAGCATGCTTTGGCGACACTTCGTCTGTCCAACTTTGTCAAACCGTTTTTATCCTTCGACCAATTCAGGGCACCTTCTTCACTATCGCTACGGATGGTACTGGTTATCGCAACAGCCCAGTACGGCTCGCCGTCCGCTATTTCTTTGTTGCTAGAAATGATTACAAATCCGCGGCTTTTTGGGTTATAGCCTTGAGGGTCAGGTCGTTTATCTTTCAGGTAAACGATTCGGCCTTGAATAAGTTTGGACACGGACGCGACCTTGCGCTGGAGTGGTCACTATTGCTGCAAACGAATCGCCGCGTTGTAATGAGCAATTTCTTCGTCCAAGTCCGCAATTTTGTCGGGACCGCATTGTTCCTTGATTTCAGCCTCGTCACACCCCATGATTTCCATCCATTCACGGCGTTTATCCAGTGCGTTTTCTCGCCAGTCCGAGTACGCGTCCTGAGGGTCCGGCGACTGCGTGGCAAACGTTCCCACACTATTCCACGCTGTTGATGATGTCATATGAAAAATCCTCACATTGAAGGAGAGTTGACGCGAAAGCAACGACGTTTTGTCGTTGCTGCAGGAACGAATGGCAAGCCAATTGAGCGAGCTCATTCACTTCCTGTTGTGATTTCTGTTGTCCCTTAATCGTAAGCCCTGTGTGCACGTTTAGATTCAATTCAATTCCAGATGGACAGTCCGTTTCCGGATTATGTGCGATTTGTAGATTCAAAGTCCGTCCGTCTCTGTGTGTGGACACATGACAGGTTCGTTGTGCTGGCTCGAATCCAGAAACAGTGGGCAACCGAAAGTTGGAAGGCAGCAACTTCTCGGTTTCGGAGTCGCCATAAAAAACTGTGTTGACTCCTACCGCCATCGTAGGCGTCCAAACAAGTTTCTCTAAGAGCTCCGCCAATGGTTTGCCACAATCTATATTTGGGTCAGTTGTTGCAACGGAAACTCGTTCAGGCCGAACGTGCCACGTCAGATGGTTCATTTCAAAACGGATGCCGGGTTGCGAAAAATCAGACTGCAATTTCACTTTGCAATCTTTCTCGATCAACCGCCACACGACTCACTGCCTTTATCGACGTGCATCAAAATCTACTGTTCTATGTCGTCTGTGCATGGGAAGAAGATTTTGCTGGCTCCGTCATAGATTACGGCGCATGGCCGGATCCGCAGCGCCCGTACTTCACGCTGCGTGACGCAACGCAGACACTGAGCTCGATGGCGGCAGGCACAGGTCTCGAAGGAGCCATCTATGCGGGACTGGAACGACTGACCGAGCATCTCCTCGGAAAGGCATGGGCGAAGGATTCTGGAGCACCCCTGTTCATTGAACGCTGTCTGGTCGACGCCAACTGGGGTCATTCTACGGAGGTCGTTTATCGCTTCTGTCGGCAGTGTGCGCATCCGGCGGTGATGACACCCAGTCACGGACGCTTCATTGGTGCCGGGAGTAAACCGCTCAATGACTATGATCGGAAGCCGGGAGATCGAGTTGGCTGGAACTGGCGGATTCCGACAACGTCTAACGATCGTCCCGTGAAGCACGTCGTATTTGACAGCAACTTCTGGAAGAGCTTCGTGCAGGCCCGTTTGGCCGTACCGATCGGCGATCAGGGAAGTCTGACGCTGTTTGGAGACGCTCCAACGCGACACCGGCTGTTTGCGGAACATCTCACGGCAGAATATCGCGTCCAGACGTCAGGTCGTGGACGCACGGTCGATGAATGGAAGATGCGTCCTGAGCAGAGTGACAATCACTGGCTGGATGGTCTTGTTGGGTGCGCGGTGGGAGCGTCGATTCAGGGGACCAGTCTGTTGGGTGAGAAGGCGAGTGGCGGACTTGCAAAAAGAACATTTACCATTCCCGGATATATGGTCAGAAACTGACGGCGCCGTATCGATGAAAAAGTACAATTCGGACATTTGGCTGCACAGCGGGATCGCTTGCGAAATGACTATTTTCGATTTCTCAGATTTGTACCGAAAAGCGAGTTGGCGAACAGGTAGCGGCTGGACGGTGTATGAATGGAAGATGCGGTCGGGGAATCGGTGGTAGCGGGAAGGTCTGATGGAGTTCAGTAGAGTGGGCTGAGCTCCTTCAGGTAGTTCCATGATTGACGCATGAGGGGCAGGGCGAGTATTCTGATATCACACGGCGCGTCCAATATTCAATATCACGCGCCAAGTGATATTGGAATAAACGACCACAGTCCCGTGTTTTTGGTCCCGCTGGCCGATATCACACGGCGCGTGAATTCAGAGTTAGGCCACAAGGAGTCCTTCCATGCAGTGGGAATACAAAACAATTAAGCTCGCCACCACTGGTTTTTGGCAGACGGGCAACCTCGACGATGCTAAGTTCAACGACCTGCTCAATGACCTTGGCCGTGATCGGTGGGAATTGGTTTCTGCCTTTGACACCAACCTAGGCCATGGTGGCACCCGAGATGTCGTTGCCATCTTGAAGCGGCCGCGGGAACAATGAAGCGGGCTATTGGCCTAACTCGTAAGGCTTTGACTTCGCGGGCGCGTACCGAGGGCGCGGAGTTAGATTGACGGCTGAGCGGAGTTGCCCTGTGGCGGTACGTACCAGCATCACGCCGGAATTGATCGCAGACGTGCATCAAGAGAGTGCCACGCCCTTTGCATACTGCAAATCCTCGCTGAGACGTTGACACGCATGGAGACTGAGAACTGCAGATGTACAATCTCATCGAGAGCGACCGACCACACGAGGGCCGGATGATGATTGTCGGACCGCGACTTACACGTCGGCATTCCATCATCTGACTTCGGAACAATCAACTGGCCACAGGCGTCCATCAGTTCGACGCTGGCCGCTCAATCTGACTGACAACAGGAAACAGCGTCCGATCATACCACGCATGCAGTTCTGAAGTATCGCCATTGCTGGTGATCGGCACAATGATTCGCACCCAGACCAGCGGATTCTTTACGCGCCATTCCGCCAGTGTCCGAGACAGGTATTGTGCCACGTCGCCAGTCGGTTCGCCGCTCGCCAGATACACGCACACCCACCCACCCGCCCATGTCCTTCACTGCGATGTTAAATCGCGGTTCACTCATGTATAGTTTGTCCTTTCATCAATTCCCTTGATCGCCCGCCGCTTCAATTCCGCCTCACCGGCTACCTCGGCCTGAGTGTTGACCAGCGCGGCAACGCTAGCCTGCAATACCACTCGCGTCAGATCAGGCTCTTTGGGCACACCCGCTGATGCATGTTCAGTGTCTGGGCCGGGATACGTGTTTCGCTGGGGATCGACGAATTCGTATCACGGGCATGTGCTCAGAAATGAATCCTGGTGGCGCACTATTTGATGATCAAACCTTAAATCTTCTTCACAGACAATTTTCATTTCGTTTGAAATTGCAAGTACTGTTCCAACGTAAAACGACGTAACGGCAAAGAACTGTTGAGGATTGCAATCCTCAACAGTTCTTTTGGCGGTAGATCGGATTTCAATTGATCGGCAGGCAGTTGTTATTTCGCCATTTTGGCCATCGCGCCACATTCCTTGGCGCAATTGCGACAGGACTTGGCACAGGCCGCCATCTGCTTGTCTTCCGGGAACTTTTCACAGGCCGCAGCACATTCGTCGCAGCATTTGACGCAGCACTCCAGCGCATGCGCACTCATTGTGCTCTGTCGAGCACAAAACGTCGCACACAATTTGCAGCAGTCTGCACAGTCCACGCAGCAATTCATGCAGATTGCATGCTCTTTCTTGCCGTCCGTCACTAGCGATGCGCAGTGATGGAAACACGAGTCACACTGCACTTGGCAATCAGCACACATTGCGGCGCACTTCAGCATATGGGCCGCATGTGGACTGTCTTCGGAGTTAGCGACAGGAAACGCGACTGCGCCTCCGGACAGGATTGCCAATGCCATGGCTCCAATTGAAAACATCTGGTAACTCATAATGATCGTCCTTCATTTCAACACCTGCGAGTACCATTTACGAAAGCAACATGCCCCCGTTCTTCCCTGGCGGTTGCCAGCCAGCGAATCGTCCGGTTCTCGCTCGTCTGTCGCCACAACGTCAACTCAAATCGAGTTTGGCGCCGGCGACGTTCCTGCCATCCCTACAGCTGCTTCCGGGCGAAGTAAGAGGCTGTCATGTCGTTAATTCAGTGCGTGTTGTGGCGATGCTCAATGATTGATGCACCACACCACAGTCTCCGGCTGGTAACGGGCTGACGGCCGCTTGCGCTCAGAGTTTTCGTTCAGGTGACAGTGCCCCCTGACGAATGCTCAGGCCATAAAAAAAGCCGACGCAGACAGAATCCTGAAAAGGATTTTGTCTACCTCGGCTTACTCAATATCTCACCCCCCGGTATGAACCGAGGTGCGTTCTATTTGGTCATCCGAATCTGCTCGAGTCGTCAAAATGCAGCAGCGAAATCTGCAATAACGTCGCGCCCACAATAATCATCGCTGCAGTTGAAGTGGGCACTTCTCCAAAAAGCGCTTTCGTAGTTAGTTTAGCTTTGATGCCTGAGAATGGAAGCATCTTCACGTACATCGGCGGATTCTCCGGTTAAAAAAAAAGTCAAGTTAACACGACGAGTTTTCGAACATGTGTCGATGAATCTGATTGATCACAGTCGTCGTCGAAATGAATGCATCCGCGGAAACCGTAAGATCTTCCTTCGAGTGTGCCGCACGGCCTGAGGCCGCCTTTATCCGTCGTATTCCGTTCCTGACGGCAATTGGCACGACAGATGCGACTCATCGTTTTCGTCAATCCCCGCGTCATTCGACGTCTGGACGAATGACAAAGAGGTTCAGGTGTCTGACGCGGGAGCAGGAAAATGAAAAAGTTCATGTGGACATTGTTGGCAGCGGCTGTGACCGCCGTTGGTCTGTCGGCAGCAAAGGCGGATCACAACTCCGGAGTTTCAGGAGCGGGCTATGGGTATTCACAGGAGCAGAGCTTTCACAGTGGTCTCGCACATCGCAGGTCCGATCGTCAGTCATTGCATGGTGCCGCCCATGGTTTGGGATTGAACTCCCAGCAGCACGGCGCTCTTCATCAGTCGCTTTCGCACAGCGACTTCCATGACAATCAGAGCCATGAGAACTTTGATCGGAATTACAGTGAGAGTACTTACGGAAATGGATACGGCACCCAATCGTTCGGCGGCAACTATCCGGTTCGGTCTCAGTACTCAACAAGCCCCTACTCGCGCAGTCAGTATTCAACGAATCCGTATTCTTCAAGTCCGTACTCTGGCCGCCGATATTCGAGCGGACAGTATTCAACAAGTCCAGCAAACGGAACCCCAAGTAACCAGTATCTCGGCAACCAGTTTTCAACGAGTCCCTATTCAGTGCCTCAAAACGACGGCAACGGCTCGTTCTCTGCCTACCCACGCTGGTAATACGCTGCGATTTGACTGTGTCTGATCAGTGGCGGATCAATTTCGCGCCACGCGCCCAGGAGCTGATGTGGGAGCATCACAGGGGCCTTTTCTGTCCGCAGATGACGGCGGTTCGCACTTTGTTGACGATTGACAATTTCGTTGGTCGTCCACCCCCTCGTCTGAAAGGTTTCGTGTCATGAACTCACTGATCTGTATCCTCACTGCGTTGAGCGGTCTGACTGGCCAGCTCTATTCCAATTCCCCCAATCCTCCGTGCAGCGGTCCAGGCTGTCGCCAGACTCAGTCAACCGGAGCGCCTCGTTCGACCTGGTACTCCAATCGACAATTCGATGCTCGTTCTGCGTCGCAGTCAGGTGTTCCACAGTTCACAGCGGCCTGTCAATGTCGAACCTGCGACCCAGGCTTGCCATGCTCACCGGAAAACTGTGCGAGCCAGAATTGTGTTGACTGTGTAAACGGTTGCAAAGACTGTGTAGACAACCCGTTGAAAGCCAGCAATGATGGCTGGGAACCTCGTGCTTCCGATCGCGGTCTTAGTCGGGCATTTGCTCAGAGCCGTGCTCAAAGGCTCTGCCCGGTGACTGGCGAGGAGCTTGGTTCAATGGGACCGCCGATCCCGGTCAATATTTCTGGTCGAACAATTCAGGTCTGTTGCGAAGCATGCGTAACAGCGGTGCGACGCGATCCAGCCAAATACTTCCGTCGCATGGCCGATGAAATCGGTTCCGTGTCGAATCAACCCGGATTCAATTCGTCCGTAGTCCCTCGTCCACGAACGCGAGCTTCAGCCCAAACGAACTGTCCCGTCACCGGCGAGCGACTTGGCTCGATGGGCCCGCCAATTCCAGTGACGGTCATGGGGCGCACGATCGAAGTGTGCTGCGACGCCTGCGTGACTGCAGTCCGGAGGAATCCCGCGAAGTACCTTGCAAAAATTGATGCAGAGTCAGGCCGACTGCGTTAAGGATTGTGTCTCCGTAACTCGTGCTTCGAAACACCGTTTCGAACAGAGTGGATCAACGGTGCCTCAAGTCCACCTGGCAGCCGCCAGTTTTGCCCGCACCATCAGGAAGTCTCCTTCCTGCTGGTGCGGTTTTTGCTGAAAGCCCCGAAAGACCTCGCCTGAATGCTGCAACAACTCACGGTTTTTTGAGAGGGTCGATCCAGCCTTGAAAATTCGTTTCCTTTCGATCGGCTGCGTAACCGTACGACATACTTCTTGTTCATTGGAACCTCCTTGTGCAAGGAAGTTTCCTCGATTTTCTGACGCTGACTCAACCCCAATTCTTAGATTTGACAGGGCACTAGCCTTTGCTTCATTGCGATGCCGGGACCGATTTCCCTTGATGCCAATTTGATTCTTGTCCAATCCAAGCGGTTAATTTCTCGACCTCGTCCTTTGTCAGCGCAGGATACTTAGAACGTTCTGCCAGCGGCGGCATTTCCAAATCTTGCACTTGGTCTGTCACATAACGAATTAATGGACTGGCCTCGGGTTTACCGGGCACAACAGCTGGCTCGCCGCTCTGGCCGCCCTTGAGCAGCCCAACCATGCTGTCCAACTTAAAGTCTCCTTGTGGATTGTCTCCGATGTGACAAGCTGCACAGGACTTCCGAAAGATCGGCAGAATGTCGCGAGTGAATACTCCGTCGACCGCTGTGGCAGTGGCCGGCTTCACTGGATCGCCGGACCCTCGAAGCGGCGGGCTGTTCGCTGGGTACTTCGCCATCAGCAACTGTGCCTTTGGTATATCCTTCTGTTCTGCCGTCGGTTCAATTTCGTTGAGCAGAGCGATAACGGCCCAAGACGTGCCAGCCGCAGAAATCCACTGATCCTTGCCATGGGGAAAGCCGCTGTCAAAGTGCGGCAGGACTGGCCACGTCCGACTCGGCACTCTCCAGGAACCATCAGCGAATTGAGTGCGTAACAGAAAGTCTACCCCCCGCCGATAATGCTCATCCTTGGCCGCGACGCCTCCCACTTCGTGCAATACGAACAGCGTCATCCCGGTTGCCCACGCATCGCCTGGTAGTTCCGGCAAGGATCCCCAGCCACCATCTGGACGCTGCGCTGACAAGACTTTGTCCACGATCGTCTTCAGTTCGGATGATTGAGCCCCGGCCCAACCCAAGCCGAGAAGTTGATGAAGCTGTTGATTGGGGTCCTGAGGTTCGGCCGCCAACAACCAAGCCATGGCCTTGGCAAAGCACCGGTCTAAATCCAACGTCTTGATCGGCTGGGGAAAGCTACGCAGGGCTCCAACCGCCCAGGTTGTTCCGACAATCTGCCCTTCTTCTAACGGCGGACGACGATCATAGCTAAAGAACGCTCCATTCTCGAGTTGGGAATTTGCCAAATACCATACCATGGATTCCGTAAGTTCATCCGGACTGTAGCCAAGGCTCTTTAGTCCGACCAGCCCATATCCAAGGTCGGTGGGAGCGTCGCGTTGCGGTTCAAACAATTCATATGACGCATCCAGTGTTTTCGTCCACGACGAATGCTGTGCGTGCAGCTGGCGAGCAAGGGAGGATTCGTCCACCAGAAATCCGCGTTGTCGGGCCCGACTGTACGCTATTGCTGGGAGCGACTGTTGGTGGCACGATACGCAGTCCGATTTCCTCACAAATCCATTGGCAAGAAATCCATCTGACGAACGTTGCAAGATTTTGACGGCACGCTGCACCGCATCGCGCAGTGCAGAAGCCCGCCCCACCGCGTCAGACGGAATGGCGTTCTCTGGAATAACCTTGGTCCTCCCCGGAGTCGGTCCATTAACAGCTCCCTGTGAGCGTAGAAATGCGACTAACGGAGTTTCACCACGTCGGAGAGCCCAATCTAATGCCGTGTGTCCTCCGCTGGTCGTGGCATTGATATCGGCCCCGTTAGCCAGGAGGGCTGTTACTCCTGTGATGTCGGCGGTTTCTGTATAAGTAGCAAAGACGATCGGCGGCAAGCGCTCTCCGGCCGAGGAGCTGGTTTGAAGACTTGCACCGTGCTCAATCATGAAAGGTAGCAGTTGACGATGGCCCGCATAGAAGAGGTGATTGAGGCCGTGACCAGTAAATTGATCGTCGTAATTCACTGAGCCTCCGCGCCGGACGAATTCCTCAACCAATTCGCGTTTGCCCGTAACTACCGCAGCCGCGACCGGTGAGGCCGCAGTGGTACCTTCAGTCGTCGCGCCATGATCCAACAACTGCGTAACGGACCCAGCTTCGCCAAAGCAGGTCGCCAGCCACAATGGCGTGACGTTAACGTTGAATAGCGAAGGCCGCTTTGCGTCAACGTCTGCGCCCGCCTCCAACAACCGCCTGACACTGCCCTGCGACTGTGGGCGCGACGCAGCCGTGTGTAGCGGCGTCGCGCCGGCAACGGATTTGGCATTGGGATCTGCCCCGGCACCAAGCAGATCACGGACGATTTGTTCATTTCCAGTCCCATAATGCAATGGTGTCGCTCCGGCAGTGTTGGTAGCGCGTGCGTCGCAGCCTGCTGCAATCAATAGTGCAACGAGTTTGGAATCGTTCGCCAACGCAGCCCAATGCAGAGCTGTACTTCCACGGACGTCGCGAACGGTCGTCTGCCCGGGCGTTCGCAAGAGCTCCTTCACTTTAGCAGTGTCACCTGCCCTGACCGCAGCGATCAATGTCGGAGGCTCCGTTCCGGCTGCAATGGGGCTCAGCAGCGGTGAAATGAACAAACTGATGACCGCGCCAACTGTGGAGTAAATTCTCTTCATAGGACATCGAATTCCATTACAAAAGCAGCGACAATTGCTTGTGATTTACGAACAGGATTTGACCCAGACAAGACTTGCTCCATCGTAGCAGAAAATCGGAACAAATTAGAAAAAATGGTCCATCCGGGTTTCTTATGGGTCGGCCCAGTCGCTCCGGATTCACCAGCAAAGGCAAGTCTGCCATTCGCCTGCGCCACCCATCGGTCGCCACTTTCCAGTGAGCGACCGATGGCGGGCTCCGACGAAGGCAGAAGCAAAGTGTTTCGACAGAACCGTGATCCAACCGACGATCGTCGACCCCGCCCGGTAAGAATATTCTGAGTTGCGAAATCGGCGTGGAAATCAGGGAATCCGGGGCGAGTGGCAGCGTGCGACGATGAGTTAGAGATCAGCGGCGGATTGTTGTGTCAAGCGCTTCGCGGAGATGTTTGCGAGCCAATTTGCGATGGGAACGGCAGTCGGCGCGTACGGTCGGCATTACCTTCACTTAGCATGACCGTCGCGGAGACAGGGAAAGGTGGTTCTACGCGGTTCCTCGGGAATACGGGTTGATGACGCCGCCGAGCTTCGACGGGCAGATGATGTCATCCAAACGGATGCAAGTTGCTTCTTCGGGAGGTGAAGTGAATCCGGCGGCAGGTGATCACGGGAGGAATACAATTGCGCCGCGACATGCTTTTTGCAGAACACCCATCTTGCCGTGATGGAAATCTTGGCGTCGCCAGTCGCACTGCCAGTCATGGATGCCGCGTGTCGGTCACCGACTGACCAGCGTGACCTGTCGATGAATTCAGATGACAAGCCGCCGTGCCCCTGATAGGCTTTCTGAACGTCACTTCATCGGGGATGTGTCGATTTCCGCATGCCACACGGCCTCACGAAGCGGAAAAGTTCGACGCACAGTCTATCCGTCCGCATCCCTGCGGCCGCATAGAACGCAATTCGTTAGGCGAACAAGACCGAAGGGGGCCGCAGTGTGGTTTCGAACTCTGAGCTTAGTAATCGCGGCGGCACTTTTGGGCAAGGCGGCTATTGCGCTGGCCGTCCCCCGCCGGTTTTACGCCGTGAGGGAGCGCCAATACGCGTCCGAGTCTCTGCCGCCCAAGCTCTTGGTGGCCCCGGCGATCGTTGCCGCCCTCACGTTCGTGGCGTGGTACGCAACCATCTTCCATTACCAGCCCTGGGGCTGGGTGGTGACAACTTCGCTCACAGCACTCTCATGCCTGGCCGTCGATCATGTTTTCCGCTGGCAGAGTCACCGCCAGAGGATGCTCAAGACGGTCAGGAGTCCGAAGGTCAGCTGGGTTCACCGGATGAAGAAGCGGACATTCACCTCTCACAGAGCGACCCCGACTTCGCTAAAGCCACTTACTACGCATGAAGAAATAAACCATTGCTGCGGGCACGAGCGCGCAACTGATCAACATGGCCGCCATCATTCCGTTTGAATCGAATGGCAGTCCCGTGAAGTTTTGCCCCCAAAAGCCCGTAATGAAAGTCAGGGGCATAAAGATGGCGCTCAACAGCGTCAGACGTTTCATGATCTCGTTTGTGCGTTGCGATGCTGACCACAAATAGGCGTCCAACGCATTCCCGAGGAGGTCGCGCGTGCCCTCGACCCATTCGTGGATGCGCAGCACATGATCGTACACATCGCGGAAGTACAGCGCAGTGCGCTGGTCGATCCAGCCTTCGCCTCGCTTGGCGAGTAAGCCGAATACGTCGCGCTGAGGTGACAGTACCTTGCGCAACTGCACGAGGAGCCGCTTAAGCCGAAAGATATCTGCCAGTTCCACTTTGTGAGTGCGGGCTAGCACATGATCTTCGACGTCTTCGACCTGTGCCGCGATGTCATCCAGGAGTGGAAAGAAAGAATCGACGATCGCATCGGTGACAAGGTAACTAACGAAATCGACCCCCCGCCGGACCAGCGAAGCTTCCTGTTGCAGTCGCTTCCAAACCTCATCCAGCGCGGGAATCGGCTCGACATGCACTGTCACCAGGTAGCGCTCTCCCAGAAAGGTGTGCAACTCCAATACTTCCAGCGGTTCAGAATTGGAGGGTGTCAGGCGAAATCCGTGGGTCACCAGAAACAAATAGTCGCCATACTCCTCCAGTTTTGGACGCTGATCGAAGTGCGAGCAGTCTTCGATGGTCAGCGGATGAAACTGGAATTGCTCGACTAACAGCCCCAACATGGCGTCGTCTTGCTTCTGCAGATCGATCCAGCGAAGAGTGCCTTCCGGTGGCGGACCCACGCGTTCTTCGCCCTCCGTGACGGTTGCAGGTCCGCTGGGCCCAACGTCAAGCACCCGAAACATGGTATTGGAATCCTTGAATGAAGTGAGCCGATCTGTTCCACACCAAACGTACCGAGTCCTGACCTGGTGATCTTGATCATATAGACTGTCCGCCACGGACCGATGTCGTTAGCCGCTGCACACGAATCTATTATCGGTACTTTATGATCTCACGCAAGTCTAGTAATCATCGGCTGAGTCTGGCACCACTTTTGTTGCTGCTGTCCGGGGTCCGTTTCATCAGGTCGTCGGTTTTCCTGGAAGTACCGAAATGCGAGCGATTTCTCCGAGAGAGGGGACGAACTGGCGCGCGTCGATCTGATCGACCGACTTGGCAAACGGAAGTTCGTCAACTGCGACGGTGGTCACGACCGACGCGGGTACCCGGCGGGAATTCGGGCACAAAAACGCAACGGAAGTCTGGTGTTAATGCGGCCTCCCACTTATCGCGCCGCCTGTTAACCAACCGGTCGATTTGGTGAGCCTGCGGAAAACCAACCGGCCAGTTAACAGCTTTTCTCTCCGGCTATTAACTGCGTCTTGAAAAGTTCGTTTCCTGAACATCCTGCGAGCCGTCAATGAACGCTGCAAACAACAGTACTTTGAACTGCTGACGCACAGTGTGCTGAAACTTCGACGAATACCAGTGCCGATGTATGTGCGGCCGGAAACAAATGCATCGCCCAACTCATCCCTGCAGGAGGCCGCCTGATTTATGACCGCGTTCCCGTATTTTCTGCTGATCCTTCCGCTGATCGACCTGGCGATATCGATTCCAGACGCGGGCGACCTCATGCTTTTAATCTGGATCACTGGAATGGCGTGGCGAATGGGCTGGATGCGGTGAGTTGATTTCTCCGTTCCACATATTAATGCTCTTCACCCCCGACGGTGCAACACGTACGTATAGATCATCGTCGTACTCAGATCCAGTGGAATGTCTGCGTGCAGGCACGTTATCCGCACGGAGTTTCTGTTGCTTGCTATCTCGCACGGTATCTGGTCGGCGGATTATGTCCGACAAGCGACCGTGCTCAGTCCGTTCCGCCGCGAGCTCTGAGAATGATTCGCCGCAGTGACCGGCACTCGAACAGTGCGGGCGAATTACGGAATCGAGTCTGTGTCCAACTGACTGAAGAGTCCGATTCCACCCAGGCAACAAGTTCTTCCTTAGTGGCGTCATCTGAGGTCTGGCGTCTTGACCGGGAACTCTGCCCGCGGTGTAATATCTGCTGGCAGTAACTGTCGCCTATTAGCCACCGGCCTGTTCAACAATGCGTTGCACGCGGTGGCAGGCGATGTCATTTCTTGTTTCAGAGTCACTCGCCGCCAAGGCGTAAACGCTAACGTTCGCCAGTAGAGACAGAGTAATGGTGATCAAAACTGTCAAAACGGAAGTGCGATTCCCTTGGGGCTACTTCGTTGCGTCTCTGTTGCCCATCGGATTGATCGCCGGGATTCACATCGTTCCCGCAGTGCTCGGGTCAATAGAAGGGATGGGATGGGCCATGCTCAGCTCTGTTCTGATCGGTCCGGTGGGCGCGGTCGTTGTTGCCTGGGGCATTATCCGGCTTTGGCAGGGCGACGGCCAACGGTTCCCCGCACTGCGGTGGCTCGTATGGCTTCCGCTGCTGAGCGGAATCATTGGGATTGCCTTGGGGTAACAAAGACTTCGACTGACCAGATTTCCACAAAGCAGTTTGCTGTCAACATTTAGCGCTCTGCAGTTGAGCCTTCAACGGCTTTCGATACACTAATGAAGGTTCGGAAAGTTGCAGTCAAGTCGAACAGCACCTGAAGCGTAAACGGCGAATAAGACGCAGATACCGAGTTGGTGAAGTTGGGTTCTTGAAATGGCTGCTCGCCCGCGCCAAGCAGGTTAGCGTAGTCGTTCTGTGATAGCGAGGTTCCGGACGCCCGTTGGGTTTCGATACAGATACATGAACGCCCTGGCCTTCGTTATTGCGATGGCGGCAAGCGTTGCGATATTGTTTCTGGGCAACTGGCTCATTTTCGATGTTCTCTTTAATCTGCTCCCAGTAGTCTTTCTTTCCGCAGTAGTATTCACCATTCTCGGCCGTGATCGCCGATTCTGGGCAGGCTTCTCGGTCTTCGGTGGCGGCTATTTTGGTATAAGTTTACTCCTCTCGTCTGGAAACAGACTATTTACAACGTACGTGCTGAACATGATTTGCCCTCGCTCTCGCGGTCCGACAGAACTTGAGGGCTGGACCTCATATCCACTTCTGAGCAGCTTGACCGATATGACTGAATCGTTTGTTCCCATTACCGGTATTGGCCATTGCCTGTTGTCAGTCTGGTTCGCCATGGCGGCGGGGTTTGTTTCGACCGCCATTTCTAATCACGTTGCCAATTTGCCGCAACCGAAGTAACCTTCCCTTGCCACTGAATCGCCCAGCCAGTAAGAAGTTCCCATCGGAGATCACCGCAGCGATCATTGATCGGCTGATCGGCGGTGATGGGACTGAAGACCTCGTGTTCTATGACATGTCCGACTTGAACTCCCGCTACCCGATGATGACGGGAGTTCTGCATTGATACAACCGAACAAGTGGGCTTGGAACGACAATGAAGACGGGATTGCTGATCGCTGTGGAGCGTGGATTTCCAGTTCTCGGCATTGCCATATGTGTAACTGCGCTGTTCGTTCTGTTCACTGCAGCCCATTTACTTGGTACGTCGCGCAGGCAACGATTGACAAACTTGATTCTTGGCGGCATCTTCTCTGCAACAGCGGTGCTGGTAGTAGCGCTCGGATTCGATCCCAACCCAAACTCATCGGCTGACGAAAACTTCACGTGGATCATCGCAGGGATAACTCCGATCGCAGCAGTGTTCGGCGTGATCACTGCTGCTTGCTATCGTCGCATCTTCGGCGGAAAGCGAGCTTTCCAAAAAAACATTAAGGATGAGCAATTCCTATGAATGGACGCCGCTGTATTCTGATCGCCACTGCATTTGCAATGACATTGCTTGCGGTTGCGTCGCATCGAATAGCAATCGCCATGCAAGACGCAACAGAGCCCAAAGCAATCGGCATCATTTTTCATGTGCCAGACAACGTGCTGCGGATTCAGATCGACGACGACAAACCGTTTCTTCTAAAGAACCTTGATCGTCGATTTGCTGCAGAAAATCTTGGATCGTTCCTTGAGGATTTTGCTCGCTATTCTTCGAGGGTCAAACAGTCTCCTTGTATCTTAGTTGAATCAGAAACGAAACGAGTCGTGACTGATGAAGAGTTGTTCAATCAGCATCTGCAAACGTTGGCTCTTGAACACGGAGTCAATGTCATATACATGCCTTCTCCGACCGGTCGTGATCCCGATGCTGATTTGCGGGCGTTTGTAGAAAAATCGAAGAAAAGCGATTTGGACAGGCCTGCGAAAAAGCAGCGGACAATTCGCTGAACCCGAGATCGTTTACCGTCGCAATGAAAGTTTGTCGCAAAATGAATCCATATGAGCCAACAGCGAAACTGCGTCAGTCAACAGATTTCTCCCAACCAAAGGCGTAGTGCTGTAATCTGTCACGGGCTGAACAATCGCCATTGCGAGTCTCCAGCACAGTGTTAAAATCACTTTTGCCGGTGCGATGACAGGCGATGTTCGTTTTATCACTGTCATTTGGCTCCTTGTTTACATTGCTAGATTCACGATCACAAAGAAGGGCACTACCATCGCTAGGATTGCGCGACAACGCCTACTCCAGGCTGTTCTGGTAATTGCTTTTGTGGGCGGGGCGACTTCTGTCAAATCGGAAGAATCGCTATTCCTCCCCGCCCAGAACGCGTACAACCCGGTCCCCAGTCCGGACGGAAGCAAAGTCGCGTTCGTTGAAACTGGCCGCGGAGGGGGAAGTGGTGGCCTCGGACGTTCCAATCTTCTTTCACGTGTGAACATCGCTGACAAGCATGGTAAGCTGCTCAGGGACAAACCTCTGGCGGACGCATTTCTCGCGGGGTGGACGCATGATGGAGCAGCTCTCGTCTGCTATCGAGACTGGCGGTATTCCATCGTGTCTCTGGACGGAACAACCTCCGAAGCTGGGGAGGTGCTTGAACCAAGGGCGGACCAGCATTACCGGCGGACGGAGCGGGTTCTATACCCCGGACCAAACCGTCGCTTCTTCTGGTTTGAGAACGACTCCGGTCACGCAGACGGCACCGGGGTGGTCCGTACCAGCGACGGCAATATACTTGCGAGATACAAGAATGCCCTCTCTGACACCTTCGCCGCATTGTCGAATGATGGGAAGTGGTTAGCAGTCGTTGCTTACAGCAAGCATCGCGACCGCGATTTGGTTGTCTTAAACCTGGCGACGAAGCAATGGTACAATTTGGGACCTGTCGTCGTCCATCCCTTTAGCCATTGGGACTACATCAAATCCTCGTGGAACCCATGGTTTAAAGACAGCTCTCATCTTGCGTTCGTATCGCAGGGAAGCGTAGTTGTCGCAACCCCGGACGGCAAGCAGCAAAAATCGCTCTGTCAGCTTCAAGAGCCCGCCGGTCTTGCCGTGCCATCACCAAACGGCACCCAAGTTGCCTACGTAACGTTCGCGAAACTCCCTGACAAGCGTTTCCCTATGCCGTCTGGTCCGCCCATAGAGCGTCACCCCAACCCTAACTTCTGGGGTGACGCCCGAGTATGGGTTGTTTCGGTCGAACAGCCTGGCAATCCCAAACCTGTGACACGCGAGGATCCCGACACGATATACACACTTCGCTGGCTGAACGACGAAGAAGTCATCTTTGATCGCCTCAAAGATCGGCCCCTCACAAGCCATTACAGCCATGCTCGATTGTGGAGAGCTGACGTCCCACGAGACGGAAGCAAGAATCTTACAAAATGATACCCCCGAGTTGCCGACGGTGCCGGATTCAAACTCAACATCGCTCCCGCCATCGGGTGATCACAATTCGTTACGACCGGCAATGGCGGAGCGTTATGAAAAGAGGCAAGTTGATTCTTCTTTCTGTCACGCTCAGCGTCTTCTGTGGCTTCGCATTCTATGTTGTGCATTCTGTTGTGGAGACCGCTGTTAGTTGTAGTGAATAATACAGGTTTCTATCCCGGCAGCAGTTGAATTTCAGGAGTGTAAGTTTTGAAAAACCCGCGAACCGTTGCCATTCTGGTCCTTGCAGTGGGATTGACAGTATTTGGTTTGGAACGATACTGGAGTGGATGGAAATACGGCCGTTCAAGAACGACCTGTAAGCAGAACCTGAAAGCCATCGGCGTGGCCCTTAATTCCTATCACGACAGTAACGCTCATTTTCCTGCTGCGTATTCGTCCAGTCTTCCTCCCCACAGTTGGCGAGTCGCCCTGCTTCAGTGGCTCGATCAGCAGCAGCTTTTTGAAAAGTACTCGACGACCGAAGCGTGGAACTCCAAAACAAATTCGCCCTTGCTGCAGGCGAGACCACTGGTCTATGCGTGTCCGGAAGTGAGCGTACCATCGCTGACAAGCTACCAGGCGGCTGTGAGTTCGCGAACGCCGTGGCCCTGGGACACTCCGACACGGATTCAGGACTTCACCGACGGTACCAGCAATACGCTGATGCTCTTTGATGTCCACGATCCCGAAGTGGAATGGACTCGCCCCAAAGATCTGACACTCGAACAGGCAACTGACGCCGTTCAAAACGGACAACGCCACCACACTGGTTCTGAGCGGACTGGGATCCAGGTGCTGCTTGCAGATGGAAGCGCCCGATACCTTTCTAAAAACATTGATCCTGAAGTGCTTCACGCTTTGCTGACTCCGAGCGGTGGACGATCGCTGCAAGCGGACCGCTTGTCGAAGGAGTCGCTGTCCAGAGGATCCGAAGAAGCGTCTGTTCGGGAATCTGGGGTATTCAATGAACCGATCGATTGCACTCAACTGCCATCAACCCAACTGTCCCCAAGTTCGAATGCAGATCTGCGGGAAGGGCTTACCGTCGCTTACTGTCCAACAATGGCACTTGCCTGGAGACGTTACGTTCAGGTGATGCCCCAGGTATCTCAAACGGCAATGGCGACCGAGTTGCTGAATAATGCGTTTCGCGAAACTGACATTGCCGCCTCTGCTCTGGAAATTCAAACCACAACGGCTCCAAGTGTCATCTGTCGATTGAAAAAGCATCTCGTCTTTGCATCAGAATTTGATGCCTTCAAATGCCACTGACATTTTGATTCGAATGGCAACATAAGGTACGAGCGTTCGGAGTCACGTCTCACTGGTACGAATGGCGGCAGCGCTGGATCAGATCCGAGTGATCGACTATCGATCTCCGGATGATTTTGTGATCGCGATCGAAAATCTGAGCGGCGAAGATCTCGTGCTTGCGAAGATTCAAAACCAGAAACACTCAAGGAAGGATTAGATGACATCACACAACGTATTCCTGATTCTCGGCTGCCGCTCGCTGCTCGGTCTGTGGTTGCAGAAGAAGTTATCATTCCGTGCTTGAATTAAGTGTCTCCGCCGATTTCAGCGACGAACTGAATGCAGCGGATCAGCCGTCGGGATCGCGAGTGGAATCGGCGACGCAGATCGTCCAGTTCCGACTGGATGAACGCGGAGCGGTCGTGTGGTCGGAAGCCGCGGTCATCGGCGAAAATGGAAGTTACGACTATACCCCCGGGACTCGCAAGTTCATTTTCGACAAGCCATTCCTGATCATGCTCCGCGAAGCTCCCGAGAAACAACCGTATTTTGCGGCATGGATCGGGAATACAGACCTCATGATTTCGAACAATCAGAAATGAACTTTTTCATCGGATCCGATGCGAATTCAGAATGACTGAGACCTGTCATCAGAGAATCTGCCGACAAGACTTTATATCTCATTCAACAGCGATATTTGAGGCCCTGAGTGCTGCTGGCGAGATTGTCTGCTGATCCGGTGGGATTGCGGGTTTTCAGCAGCGGTGATAGTATCGCTCTTGACGGTGCTGTTGACGGGCGGTCTTCGTTTTATCCCTGTCATCTGGCTCCTTCTTTATATTGTTAATTGGCTCACGTCGAAATGAAGACACGGATCGACCGCAAACGCCGCATCTTGGCATACGTAGTGCGAGTTCCTGTGATTATCGCACTTGTGCTTCTGCTACTGCCTCTGTTCCCGCTTCTTGTTACGATCTACTTCGCATACGCGCTCGTGTTGCAAATGGTCATCTGGACTTGCTGGTGTGCTCGCGGTGTCAACGTACTTCTTGTGTACTCCGATAGCCCAAATTGGCATGAATACATCGAAACGAATATCATTCCACGATTGCCTTCATCATCAGTAGCGATAAACTGGTCGAATCGCCGTAAATGGAAACGGTTCTCGCTTCCTGTGATGGCGGCGCGATTCTTTGGCGGATCACGCGAATTCAATCCAATGATTGTTGTGTTTCAACCGTTCCACTGGGCAAACACTTATCGTTTTTGGCAACCGTTCATAGACTACAAGCACGGAAAGATGGAACCGCTTCAAGCATTGGAGACAAAACTGTTCGACGATTTGTCGCGTGCTGGAATCGGAACGCCCAATTAACCAAGCCATGCAGCGGAATGGCAGTACTTTGCGTGTTGACATGGATACTCTTGGACCGCCTTCCGCTGATGGCGGTCGTTCTGCCAAAGACTAGATTCCACTTGGACCCGTCATGTCAACGCGTTTCGAAATACTCAAGAACGGCGAATGCGTTTGCATTTCTGGGATCAACGGTGACGGAGTGCTCTCCGTAGGTATTACGTTACGTACGTGAAACATCCTGGGCAGGATCAGAAGCACGACTTGCAGATCGGTGGGCTTGGGATGTTCGACGGCTCACAGGATCGCCAGCACCACGCAGCGTGGCCCGCGCCTGACATCAATCCAGGCGACGAAATCACGATCCGAATTCTGCCGCCTGGCGATTTCGCTGAACCGGTGGGCATGACCGGCAGCCCGAAGAAGAGCATCGCCGATCCCGACTTTGGCACGCTGAACTATTACGTTGGCGCATGGGACGCGAATATCGAATTCAACAGTCCGCCGATCGAAACCGCGCATATTCACCTGCGTGCCGATGAATCAGGCCCATCCGAGACGCAGCGTCGGTTAATCCTTGATTTACTTGACCGTCACGCTCACCTGTGGCGCAGCATCTGTGAAGCACTCGTTCGCTGTCATCCTGACATTGAAACAACCGACGAACTAACCCGACGCATCGTTTCTCACATCGGTATCAATCTGTATGACGATTCGAACGCGATCGAAATCTCCTACCGTGTCGAAGGCGATCCAGAATTTCGAGGGTACTTCGTGACACTCCGAAATTGGGATATCGCTGAGGTTTGCATGGCAGAATGACGTGGCAGAAAACCGATCCATGCACCGGAATGACTGTAGCTGGCGCTCTGTCCTGGACATTTCTTTCCCGCTATCCGATGATGTGGGAATAGCACGTTTGTCGCCGCCAAATCCAGCAAGTTTGAGGTCA
>JBBJME010000175.1:0-14562 GCA_037719765.1 Planctomycetaceae bacterium | reverse complement strand
TGCCACTTGCTGTGCAAACGCGGTTGCTGCGCGTGCTGCAGTAAAACGTCGTCCAGCCGGTCGGCAGCGAAGAATTGATGGCTGTCGATGTCCGGGTCATCAGTGCGACACATCAGAATCTGGAAGTGGCGATCACCGAAAAAAACTTCCGGCAGGATTTGTACTATCGTCTGCGAGGGATTGAATTGTCAATCCCTCCACTTCGCAGTCGTCCGGAGGACATCCTGTGGCTGGCGAATGAATTTCTGGGAAACGACCATTTATTCTCCAGTGACACGATTCAGTGCCTGCTTCAGCACTCGTGGCCTGGCAATGTGCGAGAACTCAAACAACGCGTGCTTTCTGCGGTGGCGATGTCGGAATCCGAGCGAATTCTGCCCGGCGATCTGGGACTGTCGATTCAGAAACACGCTGAATCAACAGACATTTTTGATCGTTACTTTGATCTGCCACTCACTGAGGCTCGTAATCTTCTGCTTGATGATTTCGATCGCGTTGCAATCGAGCGGGCATTAGAACTTGACGATGGCAACGTCAGCGCCGCAGCTCGCAGACTGGGAATTCACCGCCAAAGTCTGCAACAGAAAATGCGATCCCTTGGAGTAACTCAATGAGTTACTTGTACGGGAACCGGGCGAAGCGGCAGCTGCTGTGCAATGCCACGGCCCAAAAAAGGTGGCTGCTGAGACAGAGAGAACATTTTCGAGAAGATCGTTTTGCCACCAGATCCATGACGAAACACGTAAAAAAGCTGTCCGACACAATGCCTGCCGAAACCAATCCCTATCATGCCGGTCCTGAATTCAGAAACGCGAACGTTTCGTCGTGGACCAGATTTGTAGCGGGTGTCGTGGGATTGACCGTTTTCCTCGGAGCATCCTCAACGCTGGGGTTTTCCTGTTCGCATTGCTCGTGCTGAATGCCGGACGAACCCAGCCCTCCCCGATAGGATCCGCCGCGCTTCTGGAAACTTCAGCACAACGACTAATCCTGACATTCGGTGGCATCCTCATCGCGATGCTGTCCTTCGCGCTTGCAGCCTATGTCGTGTCGCGGATTCTGAAGAGTCAGCGCCTTGCCGCGGAAGTCGTGTTCCGCAGGCAGAAATTGCAGGCCACCGTCGTCGAAATGCAAGCCGCCGTGCTGGAGCAGAAGAACGCTGATCGTTAAGAACTTGTTCAGGGACAAAGTGCGTTGGAGGTTGTTGTGCATCAATGGTTCCTTCGTTAACACCGGCAGTTTTCGCTGGTACCGTGTGACAGCAGGTAACATAGGTTGTCAATGCACCCTGCAATCGCTTCTGTCGGCACTGCCGTAACATTGCGTTTAAGTCTTTCAATCCCGATTTCCGATAGACCGAAGTGTGAAGCTGCGCGGATCAAACCTGCGCGCTGTCAGGGGGCGGTTGTTACGACATCCAGCGGGGGAACGCAGGGATGACCATGCTGAAGTTTCTGAAATCTGTACGACGCGGTCTCGATCAATCGGCATTTCTCGCATTGACAGCCAGCGCGGCAGCGGTCGCGCTTCCCGTCTGTGTTGTGGCGGAAGAGCCGCTCATCACAAATGTCCTACGTTTTGAGATTCCATTCGATATCGAAACAGACTCTGGCCAGCGGCCTGAAGGCTTCGCTGTACTGTTTGGTTCGCAGGATGGCGGCGCAACTGGGAAAAACTGAATACCGTTCCTGACGAAGCGGCAGCTTTACGTTTTCGGCCCCTCGCGACGGACACTATTCGTTTGCCATCCGCACCACCGATGCTCAGGGAAATCTGCAGCAGGGAATTCAAGGCAGCGATCCCGAACTGGCTGTTGTCGTCGATACCGTTGCACCGGACATCCGGTTGGACCTCCTGGATGCAGGCAACGGCCAGGTACTCATTAACTGGATCACCAAAGACGCGGCCGTGGTTCCCCAGACTCTCATGATCGAATTTGCCGACGGCACTGACGGACGCTGGAAACCCGTGCCACTCACCGCAGCGGCCAGTGGTCAGGCATCGATTCAGGCTCTTGCCGGTTCAGTGGTTTCCGTGCGTTCTGCGGTACAGGATGCAGCAGGCAATCAGGGTGAAGCGTCGGGCAGCACTGGTGTTGCGTGTGGCAGGACTGACAGCGAATGTGGTTCCGGAAATCAGTCGTCACCGTCAGTCGCGAAGCCTCTGGGACCGTCGCCGTTTCCCGGTCTGAAACCGGTCGCTGACAGTTCGATGCTCGGTTCAGGCAGCCTCACGCTGCCATCCACTTCCAGCCCTTTGTCTGTTGCCGATGGAGTCCCTCCTGCTGCTACTGCTGGTTTTTCCCAGATTCAATCCGGTCAGGCATCCAGCGCATTCGTGCAGCCACAACCCACAAACGCGATCATTCCCTCTGTTTCGTCTGGCTTGCCGGCATCGACACCAATGAAAGAAGCATCCTACCAGTCTGCCGCCGGCACTGGGTTGTGAATCATCATGTCTTTGATCTTGAATATCAGGTTGACGATGTGGGACCGTCCGGGGTGAGCGCCGTGGAACTCTTCGTCACTGAAGATGGCGGACAACACTGGTTCACTTACGGAAAAGACGACGACATCCACAGTCCGGTGCTGATCGATACGCGCGGTGAAGGCACGTTTGGGTTTGCCGTACGAGTTCGCAATGGACTAGGTTTTGCCGACGATGCACCTCAACCGGGTCAGGTACCGGAAATGGTCGTGACTGTGGATGAAAGTCTGCCTGCGATTGAACTGGCTCAGCCAATTATGCGAACCGACGGCTTTGGCACAATTCAACTGTCCTGGCGAGTCCTTGATCAGAATCCCGCCAGCACCCCTGTGCGACTTGAATACGCCGCCGCACCGAACGGACCGTGGACACCGGTATTCGACTGGCAATTTGACCAAAGCGGATATCAGTGGGGCGTGCGTCCCGGCACGCCGACGCAGTTGTACTTCCGCCTGCTCGCCCGCGACGCCGCCGGCAATGTTGCCACCGCTCAAACGACGCAACCTGTCGTCGTTGATCTCCGCCGACCTGTCGGCCGCCTTCTGCGCGTCCAGACAGTTTCGCAGCCCCGGATCGGCAATTAGCGTGGAACCTGAACAATGACTATCCTGCCTCAGCCCGTCGCATACTTTCCCGGATTCGAACTCGCCGTTTCACCCGATGACCACAACCACCGATCCTCCAGACGATGAGACGCCCGAGTGTGAGGACTCGACGGTTGATATGGCTGCGTCGGACGAAACAACGGTTGACTCATCCGCCGTTGTGGACGCCGCGAAAACTCCAAAATCAGTCCGCTCAAAGAAATTGCCCTCTGACAAGTGCGTCGCCGTTGTGACCGGTGCAGCCCGCCGCGTAGGGCGCGAGATTGCTCTGGCAATGGCGGAACGCGGACTGGCGGTCGTTGTTCATCACGGGACTTCCACAGTTGAAGCCAACGTGCTGGTGAATCGAATTCGCAGTCAGGGCGGCGCGGCACTTGCCGTCAGTGCGGATCTGCGAGACCCGCGTGCGGCCGCCATGGCCGTGTTTGAAGCGGCCGCTGAACTTGGTGAAGTCACGACGCTCATCAACAGCCGCCGTGTTTCAAAACCGCGCATTGCCGTGGGTGGATCTATACCACTGCAATGTTCACTTATCCGTAAATCTGCTGGCGCCGATTTTCCTGGCTCAGCAGTTCATCCGACAACTCGGGGAAGGCCAGCGCGGCCACATCATCAATATCCTTGACTGGCGCGCGCAACGTCCGGGTGCTGATCATCTTGTCTACACCGCCACAAAGGCCGCGTTGTTGAGCGTGACAAAATCACTGGCCCTGCAACTCGCGCCGCTCATTCAGGTCAACGGCCTCGCTCCCGGAGCTATCCTTCCTCCGGAAGATCGCACAAACTGGCATGAGCAGCGTGCCATCACTTCAATTCCCCTCAAACGCACGGGAACCCCGAAAGCACTGGTTGATGCTGTCAACTTTCTGCTTGATTCTGATTTCATCACCGGCGAAATACTGAACGTCACCGGCGGCGAAGAATTGTAAGCGACGGAAGACAAGCGACCGAACTGCTAATGCCCGCCCACGGCTGCCAGACCTTCCAGAAATCCCTGCAACTGTCGGCTGCGCACCGGATGCTGAAGTTTTCTGACTGCCTTTGCTTCGATCTGACGAACGCGTTCCCGAGTGACCTTGAAGATCCGCCCCACTTCTTCCAGCGTGTACGTATAGCCGTCTCCCAGACCGTAGCGCAGCTTGATGATTTCGCGTTCACGGTACGTCAAAGTCTTCAGAACTGTGTCGATTTTGTCCTTGAGCATTTCTGAGGCAGCATTGCTCACCGGGCTATCGGTGCTGCGATCTTCCAGGAAGTCGCCAAACGCACTGTCATCACTTTCACCAATGGGCTTGTCGAGACTGATCGGTTGCCGTGAAATCCGCATCACACGCCGTGCTTCTTCCATCGGGACGCCGGCGAGTTCTGCCATTTCTTCAACAGTCGGTTCGCGCCCATTGTCCTGCAGGAGTGTTCGAGAAGCGGCTCGCAGACGAGTCATCGTTTCGATCATATGTACCGGAACCCGGATTGTGCGTGCCTGGTCCGCGATGGCTCGTGTGATTGCCTGTCGAATCCACCAGGTGGCGTATGTGGAGAATTTGTACCCGCGACGGTATTCGTATTTATCGACGGCCCGCATCAGCCCCGTGTTCCCTTCCTGAATCAGGTCCAGAAAGGTCATGCCGCGGTTGCGGTACTTCTTGGCGATGGAAACCACGAGCCGCAGATTTCCCCCCGACAGATCCCGCATCGCCTTGTCATATTCGGCATGACGCTGCTGAATTGTGAGCATCTGAGCCGCCATGGATTGTGGGGTCTCCTTCGTTAATTCCATCAGATCGACAAGTTCCTTCTGCAGGGAGCGCCGTTCATCTTCCGCCGATGACAAATGCGCAGGCTGTTGACCTGTTCATGCAGTTCTGTCATTCGATTTGAAATCTGTTCCATGCGTTTCATACATGGCTGAAGTCGCTGCGTCCGCAGACTCAACTCTTCCAGCAGCGTTACGCAACGACGTCGACGTTCGGTGATACGCTGTTGAACTTCAGTGCGTTCAGCGGAGGAAACATCTGTGGAACGCAACTTCGCGTAGTCTTCCAGATCCCTACTTCGCATGCTGTCGATCGTTGACAGGTTGAGCGGCATACGCCCCAGGATCTGTTCCTTCTCAAGACTTTCTGTCATCGATACCTTGATTGTGCGGTCAAATGGCAGCTCACTGCGATGCACCTTGATCAGTGTTTCGTGACAGAAGTTCAAAGCAAATTCGCTGGTAAGCAACGCGCGGCGAAAACGGCGGCGGGAAACTTCAATCTGCTTGGCAAGGAAGATTTCTTCTTCGCGTGTCAACAGCGGGATTTCGCCCATCTGTGACAGATACATGCGAATCGGATCTTCCGTGCCGCGAGACGAATCTTCACTGTCGATTCGGATTTCCGGGCGACGTTTTTTTCGGAGCGCAAGCGGTTCCCCTGCATCATCCTTTACGGGATCCGCAACAATCTCCATATTCAGTTCTTCGAGGCAGGTGATCAGATTGTCCAACTGCAGCGGATCAGTCGCTTCGTCAGGTAAGAACGCGTTGACCTGCGAAAACAGCAAATGCCCCTGCTTCAGGCCGGTTTCGATCAGTTGGCGAAGAGTCTCATCGAGGCGATACATGTTTATGCTCCTTAGGTTTTAATCGTTGTCGATTGATGTGTGGTCGTGATGTGCCGTCGTGGCATGAACTGTCACATCAGGTGACAACCGTCTTACTTCATGGAAGTAGGATGACCCATTTGACTTTGACGAAATTTTTGAAGTCGGCGGAGCGCGTCTTTTGCTTCGTCGTCGAATTCGCCCGCGGGCTTTGCCGACTGGGACAGAAGTTGTTTCGACACGAGGTTCAGTCGTTTTTCTCGCCGTTCCAGAATTGGTCCAAGGACCCGTTCCAGGTGGTCTGGTACCGAAGTACCGTTTTGCTCATCACGGTGCGGCTGATCCGTCATAAGTCTGAAGATTCCCTTCTCTTCTGCCGTATCCACCACCGCATTGATCAGACTCAGAAGATCTGAATCTGATTCCGCTGCAATGATCAAACGGCTCAATTCCGGAAGGTCTCCCCCTTCCTTCCACAGATCAATGCACAACGCCAGCAGCCGCTGATGTCGCACATTTTCGAAATCATCCGCCCCAATATGGTGCTGAATCAAGTCGATGGTTTCCGGACATGTCAGAATGATCTCCAGCATCTCCCGTTCTGCTCGCTCCGTAGCGTTCTCAATGCGTGGAGTTAATTCCATCGGCTGCCGGTCGACATCACGACGGAACATACCTTTTTTTTGTGTCTTGTTTCTAAGTTCGTTCAGTTGTTGCCGTGCCGTGCGCTCGTCTACCTGAATTCGCCAGCAGACGTTGCGAAGAATCATGTCTTCACGAACAGTTCCGGCAAGTCCCTGCGATTCCGCAAGGAAATCCAGCATGTGATTGAGAATCTGCTGACGCCCGGCTACCGAACGTGAGTCCGTGCGTCGCAGAACTGCCTGCAATTTGTATTCCCACGCCTCAGCCGCCGATTCAATAAGCTTGTAAAATTCCTGTGACGTATGCGTTTCAAGGTAATCCGCAGGGTCTTTGCCTGACGGCACATTCAGAATGCGAAGGTCCAGTTCCTGAGCAAGAAATCGCGAGATTGACCGTTCTGCCGCCTGTTGCCCTGCGTCATCACTGTCATACACCAGGACGACTTTCTCTGCGAAACGTCGCAGAAATCGCACATGCTCTTCCGTCATCGCCGTTCCAAGAGTCGCAACAGCATTGGTAACGCCCGCTTGATGACAGGCGATGCAGTCCATGTAGCCTTCCACAATGATCGCTGTTTTGCTCTTGCGAATGGCCTCCCTCGCTCGATCGAAGGCAAACAACATACGACGTTTCTGAAAGATCGCACTTTCAACACTGTTCCAGTATTTCGCATCACTCTCGATGTTGCCTCCCGGCAACACTCGTCCTCCAAACGCTACCGGACGACCCCGTTCGTCAAAAATCGGAAACACCAGACGACCAACAAGATTATCAAAGTACCCAGGTCCGTTGTTCCGTTCCTGGATCAACCCGGCTGAAACAAGTTGAGCCGGAGTAAACCTCCCTTGCGCTTTTTCAAGAAACCAGTTCCAGTCCTCCGGGTGATACCCCAGCTTGAATTGACTCACTGTTTCATCAGACAATTTTCGTTTCAACACATACTGTCGAGCGTTTTCGGCCATTGGACCGGTCCGCAACGTCTGATTCATCAAGTTGACGGCCCATTCGACCACGACCAGCGAATCTGTTTTCCTGCCTGTATTTTCTCGAGATCCCCCGCTGCGTGAATGTTTCGGAACTTCCAGCCGCGCCCGCCGTGCCAGCGACTCCAACGCCTCCGGAAACGGAACTCGTTCAATTTCCATCACCCAGCGAAAACAATCTCCGCCCGCATCACAAACCCAGCATCGATACGACTGGCGATCCGGGTAGACGTGAAACGAGGGATTCTTGTCGTCATGAAACGGACACAACCCAACAAAATCCCTTCCGCCGTGGAGGGGTTTCAATGCCACAACTTCGGATACCAAATCTACGATATTGGTACTGGAGCGAACAAGTTCCTGAAGTCTTCGCCAAAACCCTGAACCACATTGCACTCCGATCGAGTAATCCGTCAAACCTTCGGATGCCCACTCATTCTTTCCCTGCGGAACAACCCACGATCCGCGCAGCCGAAACGGCTGTGAGTCGAAGGATGGAGCCAGAGGGCATATAGAAATCAGCGGGAGCATCATCGCTCAACCCCTGAGAAATTTAACTTTGCGACGCCCAGAGCTACGTCCTGAACTCCTCGTCCGGCGTCGCGCAATTCTAACCGCGATTCGCTCCAGGTCAAGTTATCGCAGCGACCTAGCGCTGGGAAACCGGATGTCGCAAAGTCTTGCGTAGCACAATGTTGCAGGCTTCTGTCTGATGCTTTTTCCCCGCTTTCGGAAGACCCACGCGATTCCGTTCAACATGGAATCTAGCCCGCATTTAGCCAGTGCGGACAATATCCCGCTGCCTCGCCCTATTCCGTGGGAAAACGCGAGAAAGCGATGGACGTCGTCCAATCCGGCGATTCCTCTCACTTGGACATTCATGTCCGAGACCTGGCCAAACAACTGCCAACGGTCGCAACAATTCTGTCGAGCGATACGCTTCGCTGAAACTGCGTCATTGGGTCAAGCGACGGACATGAATGTCCATCCTGCGTAATCTATACTCCGCGTGGCCCAGAATGATGCCTTGCAGAGACTTGGGGTTTTCTGGCACACTGCGGGCTGAGTTTGTATTGCAGTCTTGCATGATTGTTTGAGGAGTCAAGGATGGCTCGATTGACGTTTACGGATGAACAGAGGCAGGCATTGCGGACAGAGCGGTTTGAGCATCCGCATCCGCGAGTGCAGTTGCGAATGGAAGTGCTGTGGCTGATCAGTCTCGGCGAACCGTATTCGAATGCCGCCCGGCTGGCTGGTGTTTCTGCCCCGACCGTTGATCGTATTGTGGCGATCTATCGCGAACACGGGATCGAGGGGCTGAAGCAATTCGACCGGAAAACCCCGACCAGCGAACTTGTCGCGTATCAGACTTCTCTGGAGGAAATGTTTCGTGCGGATCCGCCGCACACAACGGCGGAGGCGAGTCGACGGATTGAAGAGGCTACCGGCATCAAACGCGGGCTGACCCAGACGCGGAGGTTTTTAAAAAAAGTCTCGGCCTGAAATGGCGATGCACGGCGGCGATTCCGCTGCCTCCGAAGAAAACGATCGAGGAACACGTCGCAACTCAGGAGGAATTCCTCGACAAAAAACTGGAGCCGCTATTGGCTTCGGCTCGATGTGGCAAAGGCCACCTCTTCTTTGTTGATGCGGCTCATTTTGTTCAGGGAGCATTTTTGGGCTGTCTGTGGTGCTTGTGTCGCCGGTTTATTCGAGGCGCTTCAGGCCGCATGAGATACAGCGTACTTGGGGCATGGAACGCTGCAAAGAATCAGCTTGTGAGTGTGACGACGGTCGGCACTGTATCATCGGCAACGATGTGCGAGTTGTTGCATAAAATCTCAGCACTCGGATTGCAGGGACCGATCACGCTGGTGCTGGACAATGCTCGCTATCAGCACTGTGCTCTGGTGAAGGATCTGGCGGCGACACTCAATATCCAACTCCAGTTCCTGCCTTCGTATTCTCCAAATCTGAACCTGATCGAACGACTTTGGAAGTTCGTCAAACGCGACGTTCTCTACGGCCGACACTACAACACCTTCGCCGAATTCTGCAAAGCCATCGACGGCTGTATGGAAAACATTCCGACCAAACATCGCAGCCGACTTGCATCACTCATGACCCACAATTTCCAGCGTTTTAACCCGGCATCATTCCTCGCCGCGTGAAGTATACATCGGCTTCAACAGTTGCAATTGCAGGCCGTCATAGCGCACCACGCAGTCCGGACAACCGGTCGCCTGCTGCTCCAGAATCATTTCCATGGCCTGAACTGCAGCCACTACCGGGCGATCAGCAGCAAGATCTGCATAATGCATTGATCGCACGGACTGCAGCCGCGCATCACGCTCAGCCGCCGAACCGCCGTGTTCGACAAATGCGACTTCTCGTGCAAAACGGTCTATGACTTCCACACCGTAGCCGCGTTGAGTCCTCTCACCCCACGGTTCGACAAATGAGCCGTTGTAGTGATTATTGATCGTGTTTTTCATGCGGATTGGCGTCAAATTTTCGACTGTGACCTCAACTCCGCGTTTGCGGGAATGTCCGTTCCAGATGCCATTGTCGAAACGGAACTGAACTTCCTGCTCCACATAGCCGGGAAAATTGTCAGGAGTCACCCAGGACGTATGAATGTCAAAGGCCGCCTCACGCCCTGAATCGTATTCGTAAATCAGCCGCAGCTGCACGCTGTCCCATGTATTGCCGTCGGCTGCTCCCACAATGCCCCGCTGGCCCGTGCAAGTGATCGTTTTTAGTCGCCCGCCAAACGTGAAGTCGATAAGCTTAATATAGTGGACAGCGACATACGTTCCCGGATTTCGACCGGTGATCCATTCGGAAAACTGAGCCCCGGAGATCTGTCTCGGCTCTAACAGCGAACAATAGCCGTTGTTCACGTGGTGCAGCACGTTGTCATGCACGAGCGTCCGCAGCTTTTTATGGTCCGGGTCCAGCAGCTTGTGATATACGACGCGCGCCAGGACGCCCCGTTCTTCTGCCAACGCCACAAGTTCATCCAGTTCCTGCAGTGACAGCACTGATGGCTTTTCCACCAGCAGATGCACACCCGCCTGCAAAATCGCTTTGCTGGCGTCAAAGTGGCGATTGTCAGGGGTGGCTACGCAGGCAAACGTCAGATCCTGTTTGAGCAACTCTTGCACGGCGCTGTCACCGCGAAAGTTCTGGAACCCAATCCCCAGCGACTTTGCCTGCTGCTGATACCGATCCGCCCGCTGCCCGGTCTTCGATGCGACAGCCACGAGTGGTACATCAACGTCGCCAAATGACCTGTCGTACAGTCCTCGTAACTTCATATTCTCGAAGAATGGTCGATACGTTTCATCGAAAATCATCCCCATCCCGACCATGCCGGCTCGGACCTGAGCCCGCGCGGAACTTGAAGTCATCTCTTGTTGCCTTTTGGTTTCAGCTGATCATCTCAGCTTACACGGAGAATATCTTTCACGACCTGACCATGCACATCCGTCAGTCGGAAATCGCGGCCCTGGAAGCGGAACGTGAGTTGTTCGTGGTGAATTCCCAGAGCGTGCAGGATCGTTGCATTCAGATCGTGAATATGGACTGGCTTATCGACGACGTTGTAACTGAAGTCGTCAGTTTCCCCGTAAACCTGCCCGCCTTTGATGCCTCCGCCTGCCATCCACATTGTGTAGTTGCGAGGATGATGATCGCGACCGTAGTTATCTTTCGTCAGCGTTCCCTGACTGTAAACCGTACGGTAAGATTCTCCGCCCAGATCACCAGCGTATCATCCAGCATTCCTCGCTGTTTCAGATCTTTGACCAGTGCAGCACTCGGCCTGTCGCAGGCAAGAACCATTCCACGAATCGCACCCGGCAAACCGCCGTGATGGTCCCAGCCTCTCAGGAAAACCTGGGTGAACGGAACACCGCGTTCCGCCATCCGCCGCGCCAACAAACAGTTGTACGCGAACGTACCTGGTTCTTTGACCTCAGGTCCGTACATGTCCAGCACGCTTTGCGGTTCGTCCGAAATGTTAGTCAGTTCGGGAACCGACGTCTGCATTCGAAATGCCATTTCATACTGTGAGATGCGCGATGAGATTTCCGGATCACCGACTTTGTTGAACCGATCCTGATTCAGTTCAGCCAATCCATCGAGCATTCTGCGTCGCGTTCCTGCATCCACACCATCAGGATTCGAAAGATACAACACCGGATCACCGACGGATCGCAATGCGACCCCGGCGTGCCGAGTTGACATAAATCCGCTGCCCCACAATCTAGAGAACAACGCCTGCGTCTGAGCTCCGCCGGGAATTCGCGAATGCAGTACAACGAACGCCGGAAGATCTTTGTTCGGACTGCCGAGACCATACGAAACCCACGCTCCCATGCTGGGACGACCGGGGAGCTGACTGCCTGTCTGAATGTAGGTGATCGCCGGGTCGTGATTGATCGCTTCCGTGTTCATCGTCTTGACGATACAGATGTCATCGACGATCGATGCGATATGCGGCAGCAACTCACTGATCCACGCACCGTGCTCTCCGTGTCGCGCGAAGTTGAAGACCGAAGGCGCGCACGGCAGACGAGTCTGTCCGGACGTCATTGTCGTAATGCGCTGGCCCGCGCGAATGCTTTCCGGCAGATCTTTGTCGAAATAATCTGCCAGTTTGGGTTTGTAGTCGTACAGATCCAGCTGAGAAGGTGCGTCGGCCATGAACAGCCAGATGACGCGTTTGGCCGTGGCCGGATGATGCAGAGGTGATCCGGCTTCGATCGAGGTGGCATCACCAGCCATCAGCAAGTTTGGATTCAGCACTGATGCCAGCGCCGCCGTCCCAATCCCGGCCGCTGTCTGTCCAAAGAAATATCGCCGTGTCTGCTGGAGCGCGTGTGCCGCGATGTGATTCATACCGTGTTTCCGTCCTGTGGCTTGTCTTTATCTCTGCCGAATCATTGAATTTCAGCTGTCACATTACCCTGAAGCAAGAGATATGGAAAGGGTTCCCGTTGAATTCGTCGAACAGACGCCGGGGGGGCTAGCCCAATTGCGGCGAGTGGTCGGGCGTCAGCCCGCCGGTACAGCACCGGCCAGTCATTGTCATTGTTCGTTCGTCGATCGCGTTTCGACAACTCGAGGGCTTGTCATGACACCGGGGCTGACCGAGACGGCATCAAATTCGGCAATCCGATCATAGTCAATGAAAGTGATTTCAATGTCGGTCCAGTCTGACTTTGGGAAGGCCCACCAGATCTCGTCGTTGCGATGCTTTGAGCCGTAGTTTGTACCCCGGTCTATAGATGCAACCGTCGGTGTACCTGCTCGCGAGAGCGTGCACTGAATCTGATTCTGCATTCCAAATTGTGTTGCACGAGGAGGACCATTCATGATGATCTCCCACTCAGTTCCATCCTCTGAAGCGATGACTTCCAGTCGCAAACTCATTCCGGCAACAGAAACATCGGTCGATGTTTTGTCCGGCGTTAAGTGTCCAATCGACTGAGTTCCGTGTGTCGCCATTTCAACAATGAAGCCGTTGGACGCAAAATAGCCCTCGTCCACGGGGCACGTCATAAAGATAAAGGAATCCTGCATTGTGCTTGACCACGAGGTGGCGGATTTGCGTCGAGGCTTTAGCTTTGGCCGGACGCGGAATTCTGGCTGCATTTTGCTCGTGTCATTGATCTCAAACACAACGACACATTCAACCGCTGGAGTGGTCGTTGCGCCAAAAAAAGATGTGTCTGGCTTGAACTCAGGAAACGCCAGACCGTTCGGCTTCCACCAACCACTCCCCGGTTTCCCAACGGCTGAACGAAATGCGATCGCCTTCAACTCCACGCTGACGTTGTCGCTAAACTTCGCAACAAGCCTCAGATTCGGATCGGCGTTTTTGTTCTGGTAGTATCGAAAACCAAAGTAACCGACACCCATAATCAGCGGCAGAAGAAGAAACCAAAAGAGATCGCCCCTGGAAAAGAGTCTTCGACGGTTTTCAATTTCGTTCGACAACGCAACTCTCCGACATTCAGAAACAGGCTTTGAGCTTTAACGCAATTCGTCATTCGTGTTGATTTGCACAGTCTTCTGCGCTAAGGAGCAGAATCGCAAACCCTGCTTCAATCGGTCGTGTTGACAGGATTCTCGCGTTCACGGTTCAAACGCCTTCGTACAGGTTTAGCGACGTAATAATACGCGACGCCTGCGGCAATCAGGCTCAGCACTCCCATCGTCTGAGACCATCGCTGCATCAGCAAGCTCACAAACGCCCCCGCGTAAGCCAGCAGCAGCAGCGCAGGCGTGTATGGATAACCCCATGTTTTGTAAGGTCGATCTGCCAGTGGCTGAGTCCGACGCAGCACATAGACGGCCGCTACTGCCATTCCGTAGAAGATCAGCCCGGCGCAGATCACGGAATCCGTCAGATTGTCGAATGCACTCTTGAGGTGTCGTGAATGCTCGGCACTCGACGGAAACAGCGACGTCGGCAGAATATTGTTGCTGACCGCGCCGGCCGTCGGTGGCGAAACGGAAGTCGCATCAGGATCCCATACGGAAAACAGCAACACGAGAAACACGGCCCAGACCGTCTGAATCAGAATGGCGTTCGCGGGCGTCAGGTGTCGCGGATGAATACGCTGCAGCCAGTGGGGCACAAGTCCATCACGTGCAATCGCCAGATAGATTCTGGGTCCTGTAATCATGTTTGAATTTGTGGCACCGAAGGTCGAAATCATGACTCCGATTGCCGCCACCGTATTCCTTGTTGGACCGAACAATTTTTGAAAAACATCTGCAGCAACCGTTCCACTGTTGGCGAGGTGATGGATCGGCAGCACAAGGTGATAACTGAAATTGGCTCCCAGATAGACGACAATGACCAGTCCCAGCCCCAACGCCATCGCGCGCGGCACATTGCGTTTCGGGTTCTTGATGTCTTCCGCAACAGGTCCCAGATTGATCCAGCCGTCGTACGGCCACAGCACCGCCACCATGGCAATTCCCAGCGCTTTCAGAAAGCTCAAAGTGTCTCCCGTATTCTGCGGCAGCACCAGAAGTGGTTGCAGATTACTCGTGTCAACTCTGCGAAAGATAAACGGCAGGACGATCAGCGCCGCCAGGAAGGCAACCTTCGAAACCGTCGCAGCCCCCTGAACTCCGGCGCCGGCTTTTGTGCTGAACCGATTCACGACCGAGAGCCCAATGATGATGGTCACCGCCATCGCCGTCTGTCCAACCGGCGTCAACGGAAACACCTGATTGAA
>JBBJME010000029.1:0-41075 GCA_037719765.1 Planctomycetaceae bacterium | reverse complement strand
CGGCTTAAAAAAAGGGGTCAGGAACCAATAGTGCGGAGCACCCTCTGGGCCATTTTGCTATTGGTTCCTGACCCCTTTTTTAACTGAAGTTTTGATCGTTGATGGAGAGAGACTTTTTGAGACATCAACGAACCGGAACAGAACTCTACCCGCAGTCGCTCACGAACTCAAGCACTCAGTTGACGATTTGAATCCCGGTAAGTTGCACTGAATAGGTTGCTGTTGCATTCTCCGTGAATCGGAGACAGGAAGATTTGGAGTTCAGTCGCGAAATCAGCGAAATCCGTTAGTATTCTGACGCTCGACTCGTGTGTCACCAGATTTCAGATTCTCGAAAACAACGCCTTTCACCAGCTTCCCCGGAGCACCCTCAAATGCCCGTCTTCCTTGGCATCGATATTGGAACCAGTGGCACGAAGACGCTCGCGATGCGAGAGGACGGCGAGATTCTGGCGTCGGCGACAGAAGAATATCCGCTGAGCAGTCCAAAACCTGGCTGGTCCGAGCAGGAGCCAGTGGATTGGTGGACGGCGTCGGTGAATTCCGTCAAGCGTGTAATGAAAGCCGCCAAACTGAAGGCAGCTGATATCGGAGGCATCGGGCTGAGTGGCCAGATGCACGGAAGCGTTTTTCTGGATAAGACCGGCGGTGTCATCCGCCCTGCACTCCTCTGGAACGATCAGCGCACGGCCGCTGAATGTGCAGAGATTGAAACACGCGCAGGAGGTCGCAGCAAGCTGATTGAGATGGTCGCCAATCCTGCTCTCACGGGTTTCACTGCGCCGAAGATCCTGTGGCTGCGGAATAAGGAAAAGAAGAACTTCGACAAGACCGTACAAGTTTTGTTGCCAAAAGATTATGTTCGATATCGTCTGACGGGCGACTTTGCGACGGAGGTCAGCGACGCCTCCGGGACTTTGTTGCTGGATGTGGTGAATCGTCGGTGGTCAACGAGTCTGCTGCAGAAGTTGGATCTGGATGCGAAGCTGTTTCCAAAAGTTTACGAATCCGAAGACATCACAGGCGTCCTTTCTGACATCGCCGCAAAGGAAACGGGACTCATGCCAGGCACGCCGGTCGTGGGGGGCGGCGGAGATCAGGCAGCCAGCGCGATTGGAAACGGGATTGTCGGTCGAGGCGTGGTTTCAGCCACCATGGGAACCAGCGGAGTTGTGTTTGCGCACAGCGACGACGTGCAGGTCGATCCGGAAGGCCGACTCCACACGTTCTGCCACGCCGTACGCGGCAAGTGGCATGTCATGGGCTGTGTGTTGTCCGCCGGCGGCAGTCTGCAGTGGTTTCGAAATCAGTTGTGTCAGGCGGAAACTGCGGCAGCTAAAAAGCAGAAGATCGATCCGTATGAACTGATCACTGCTGATGCCGCGACGGCACCGGCAGGCAGCGAGGGTCTGTTCTTTCTGCCCTACCTCACGGGAGAACGAACGCCTCACGCCGATCCGAACGCACGCGCTTCGTGGATTGGTTTAAGTCTGCGTCATGGCAAGAACCATCTGGCACGTTCCGTGATGGAAGGCGCAACGTAGTAATGCGCGACACACTGGAGATTATCAAATCGATGCGTATCCCTGTTAAAGAAATTCGCCTGTCCGGCGGCGGTGCTCGCAGCCCGTTCTGGCGACAATTGCAGGCCGACATTTATGGTCAGCCGGTGGTCACGATCAATGCGTCCGAAGGCCCGGCCTACGGTGTCGCGCTGCTCGCGGCATCCGGCACCGGTGCCTACAAGGATGTCGTCGAAGCCTGCCGTGTCACGATTTCCGTGGCTACAAAAACACCGAACAAAGCTGCCGCGACAAAGACCTATAACGCGGCCTATCCGGTCTTTCAACAGCTGTACCGATCGCTCAGGACGGACTTCGCATCAATTCAGAAACTGATTCAGTAAAGGTCATCCCAGGCAGACATCACACGGGAATGAGCACACGGGAATCGGCAAACAGCAAGTCACCCCATCGGATTAACAAAATGGCCTGGCGTGAAACGTTTCTCCAATCCTTTGGTCCCGGGCTGCTGGGCGGGATCACGTTGGGGAAATGGGTGCAGTTGCTCATCGAGAACCGTTTTGCCGTATCGCCCTCGTGCTGGCCGCGAGCCCTGTCAATCTCACTTCAGAGTGTTCCGACCAGCATGGTGCATTGGGCGGATGAGATTCGATTTGGCAGGCAGTTCCGCGCTGTGGCTGTGCCGCCGCCGGTGTTTGTGCTGGGACACTGGAGGCATGGGACGACTCATCTGCACAATCTGATGACAATCGACAAGCGTTTTGCTTTTCCAAACAACTATCAATGTCTGTATCCGAATTCGTTTCTAACCGCGGAGAAACTGCATTCCACGGCGATTGATTTCTTCCTGCCCCGACAACGCCCGATGGACAACGTGGAGTGGCGCATGGAGTCGCCTCAGGAAGACGAGTTCGCGATGTGTATGACGACCTTCAAATCACCGTGCATGGGCTGGATCTTTCCGCGCCACCGAGACCACTACGACAAGTACCTCACCATGCGGGACGTTTCAGAAGGCGAAATCGAGGAATGGAAAGAGGCATTCCTGCTATTCCTGAAGAAAATGGCCCTGCTGTGCAGACGACCGTTGATTTTGAAGTCGCCACCGCACACCGCCCGCATCAAACTCCTGCTGCAGATGTTTCCGGATGCAAAATTTGTACATATCCATCGAAATCCGTTTGACGTATTTCATTCCAGTCGAAAGATGCTTCGAGCGGTCGCTGAACTGCATCGCCTGCAGTGTGCACCGACAGCTGATGATCTGGATGACTGGATCCTGAGTATGTACTGCAAAATGTACGACGCTTACTTTGAAGAACGCAGCCTGATTCCGGCAGGACAGTTCTTTGAAGTGGGTTTTGAACGACTGGAACAGGATCCGGTCGGCCAGATTCAGGAAGTTTACGAAGCACTGCAACTGCCGGATTTCAGTCACGTGCATTCTGCGTTGCAGTCGTACGTGAATTCGATTGCCGATTATCGCAAGAATTCGTTCTCCGATCTTCCTGAAGAACTGCGACAACGCATTGCGACCGACTGGCAGCGGTCGTTTGAGGAATGGGGGTATCCATGTCGCTGATCGTTTCTCATGACGTATTTCAAACGCTGGTTCGCACATTAAGCGAAATCCCGGAACCTGATTCTGCAGACGCCTGGCCGACTGCACAACTGGAATTGCTGGCTGAAGCAGGCGGCAACCGCTGGAACATTCCCGTTGAATTTGGCGGTGCCGGTGCCGACGGGAGCGAGATGCTGGAAGTTTACCGCGCGCTTGCTGGCGGCAGTCTGCTGACGACCTTTATTCTGACTCAACGCAACGCCGCATGTCAGCGGATTGAAACATCGGCAAACGTCGCGGCGAAGTCACAACTCCTGCCGGCATTGTGCAGCGGTAAACTCTTTGCCACAGTCGGCATTTCGCATCTGACGACGTCGCGGCAGCACTTGCCCTCGCCGCAGGTCGTCATTGTTCCGGACAGGAATTCGCAAGGTGTGCGCCTCACAGGTTCCGTTCCCTGGGCAACCGGTGTCATGGCGGCGGACATTCTTGTGACAGGTGGAACACTGGCCGACGGGCGTCAGATTCTTGCTGCGATTCCGACGTCGCGTCAAGGTATTCGTGTGCAACCTCCCATTGCTCTGATGGGATTGAGTTCATCGCAGACCTCGATTGTGGAGTTGCACGATGTGCTTGTCAGTCCCCATGAAATTCTGCATGGACCGATCGATCGAGTCATGTTGTCGGGAGTCGGCAGTGGCGCGGGATCTTTGGGGACGTCCGCCGTCGCGATAGGGGCAGCGCAGGGCACATTGCGAATGTTTCGTGAAGAAGTGGATCGGCGCGCTGAACTTGCGGAGTTTGTTGAGCCGCTGCAGGATGAGGCCACACAACTGATCAAGTTGCTGCGAAATTCCGCAAAATCAAGCGACGATTCGAATGCTCCGAGCGCGGAAGAAATTCGCCAGCGAGCCAATTCCCTCGCTCTTCGGTCGGCTCAGGCATGGCTGGCGGCCACCAAAGGAGCAGGCTACATCGCTGGCCACCCAGCGGAACGGGCGGTTCGTGAAAGCATGTTTTTTCTGGTCTGGTCATGCCCGCAACAGGTTCTCGCAGGAAATTTGCGGGAGTTGTCCTGTCCCGTGCATTGATTCATCCAACGAATTTTACCACCGTTCGTAGTAGGATGGACATTCATGTCCGTCGCCAGGCCGAGAGACGCTGTCCCAGCGAAAATCACAGCCCTTCACTTCAGTTTTCCTTCCAAACATAAGTATTTCCGAATGCCGCTCTCGTACTGTAAGCAATCAAGTCCAAAAACCGGCAGTTGGATTGTCTCGCTCCTGAGTCTGTCCCTGGTCAGCGGGACATTTGCTGGCTGCAATGGTCCGCCGACTCCGGTGATTGACACCAGCAATCAGGCGAAGGAAAGTGTCGTCGATGAATGCCACCGCAAGCTGAATTCCGTAATCGCGCGAATGCAGCCGGAATCGATGGCCATGCAGACACGCAAGGAATCCATTGCGGGTGGTCTGAATTCGTGGATGTCGGCATGTGTCTCGGAAGTAGATCGCAAACTGGTCCTAAGCGACGCGAACGCGGCCCTGCTGACGCCCAGTGTGCAGCGTGCGGCCAGTCAGAGTCGCTTCACGGAAAGCGATGTCAATTACATTAGCGACTGCCTGTTGCTCAGTCAGCTCACAGAGTCAATCTGGAAACAGTCGGATGAAGAAAGCGGCGGGCAGGTCAGTTCCGATCTTGATCGAGTGCAGCGTTTGTTCCAGCATGTGATCCGAAATGTATCTCCGCTCAAGGTCAATGAAACTCGCCTTCCGCTGGGACTTTACGAAGTCATGCTGACCGGTCGCGGTTCGGTTGAAGACCGCATCTGGATTCTTGCCGAAGCGTTGCGGCAGCGGCAAATTGATTCCGTGCTGTTGAAAGCCTCCACACCAGGCGATCCGGTGGCATCCAGTATTGTCGATGCGGCGGATCTGCTGCTGTTGGTGATCATTGAAGAGAAAGCACTGTTGTTTGATCCGGTGCGATGCACGGCCGTACCGAAGGAGGGTAATACATCGATCATCGTGACGGATCCAGCAGAAGTCACGCTGATTGCTGAGACTGAACGCTGGAAGACGGCAACTCCGTTTGTCGTTGCCAACCCATCCGCGTTCGCTCCGCGCATGTTTCTGCTGCAGCAGCGTATGGAAGCTCAGGACGCCGCCACGATGTACGAAGAACTGGCCGGCGGCACCAGTGAAATCCGTCCACTGGTGCAGCGACTTGCGGCGGCACTCGGAGCCACATGGCCAGCCGAAACTTTCAAAGTCTGGGAAATGCCGGAACAGCAGATTGCAGCAGCGGCAGCGTTGAGCGAACAGCAGAAGGAAGAATACACGCTGCTGATGAGGCCGCTCGACAGCCCTTTTGAGCGAGAATCCATCAGCGTGGGGGATGCGCTGGATGATCCCGGCATCAATCAGGAGGAACTGTCCGACGAACAGCGTCTGCAACGGCGTATCATGGCTCTGGAAGAACGCTGGTCGCGCGTTGAAGCGTCTAGTGATGAACTGTTCGGCAAACCTTCAAAGCGTTTGTTGGAAGCACGTGTGGATCAGATTTCCGGGCTACTGGATGTCGATATGATTCAGCGTTTGCAGCAGATTCGCCAGGCCAGTATGCAGACCGTGATTGAAGTGGAAGTGCCGGTCGATGGCAAGCGAGTCAGTCGCAGTGCAATTCCACTGCCGGATATGATCAGGACCGTGCAACAGAGCGCACTGGGCGACACACTCTATTGGATGTCTATGCTGCAGTTGTCTCGAAATGATCTCGGGGCCGCGATATCCACATTACGTAGCTATCGAATTCAGTATTCGGACGGTCCGACTGTGTTTTCGTCGATGATGAACGAAGCCGATGCGCTCATCGCACAGGCCAATATCGCCGACGCGATCACGGTGCTCAAACAGGCCGATGTGGAGCAAAACCCCGAACAGGTCCGCGCCCATTGGTGGCTGACGCGTCTGGAAGCGGCGAAGTAAATGCGATTCCCGACAGTTCTCGGTGATCATCACCAATTGTCTCTTTAAGTTTATTGGCGACGTCAGTTACGGACGATTTTGGAACATTACATGGTGGCAATGCCCAATCACTGGCAATGATGTTCCGCGTATGCTCGCTTCCAGCGTGCTGACGAGCGCCGCTGGTTTGAGATTCCCGATGATCCAACGTTGCCGTGAAACTGGCGTTCCCGGGGTGAATAAAGTGGAGACGGAGGCAGAATTGAACTCACTTCGCCATAGCGTCAAACGCGGCGTGCCGTTCGGCGGCGATCAGTGGACCAGGAGCAATGCCGTTCGCCCTGGTCTCGAAACCACAACACGGCCCAGGCGAAGACCAAAGAAAGAGACCTGACACTTTTGTTCTTTTCAGACCGTAACGCTGGATAACGTCTTTTGTCCAGCACTATCTGACCGACGATTGACGTGGTTTACCTGGGCCGCACTCCGAGCATTCTGGCCGATCGTATACTTCGACGGCAACGTGGTTCATGTCCGCGGTGCCAATGGCCGCAGTCGCACAACACACCGTGTACGTGGCTTTGGGCGTGAATTTGGAGGGGAAGAAGGAATTGCTCGGCTTGTGGTTGGCGGAAACGGAGGGGGCCAAGTTCTGGGCTGAGTTGCCTCACCGATCTGCAGAACCGTGGACTGAACGACATCTTCGTGGCCTGCATCGATGGTCTGTTTGAAGATCGTCTACATGGCCATCCGCGAGCGGGAAAGAGATTTGCGTCCTTTCCCCTCGCCTGCACGTTCTACCGTAAGAACATGGCTCGATTTGCTCCATGTCACTAATTGGCCGTCTTGGCCACGATCTTAATGACCTTCTTGTCCTTGATGGTCACTTTCACTATGTAGCCCTTCTTCAGCTCTTCAATCTTGCATTCCTTGCCGTCGCAAGTGACCTTGACGTCTTCGCCAACATCGTGCGAGTGCTCCTTGTCGTCCTTGTCTTTCGTCGTCAGCTTGCCGTCCTTGACGCTGACAAATTCTGCGGAGTGCGTGCCATCCGCGGCATCGAAGGCCAGTGAAACATTCGCGAAGACCGTCAGTGCCGCCGCGGCAACAAACGCGACCAAAAAACGAGTAATCATATCAAATCCTCCTAAAGCTTTGCCGCGTCACGATCCAGGGCTCGACGGAACTCTCCGCCGATGATCAGCCATGTGACTCGACCTTTCCGCATATTAACTTTTCGCTAACTGCAAGTCCAGCAGGCACACAATTCAATATGCAAACGTGCCCTCAAGCCAGGCGGCCCGACCCAGAATTCCTGCCAGCACGCACTGGTCGCTCGTTAACCGGGAGAGAGTTTTGTCGGTTGCGTCGCGATCCCGGCATCCAGGGACCGGCTCCGCTAAAAGTCTGCTTTGTCCGAGAGCAGCTACTGGCATCCGTTGCTGGATTCGCTTAGCGCGGCTCGGACCAGGAGCACAATGGAGTTTCGGACATGCTGCGGAAGGTTTGGCCAAACGTGCATGATCAACTCGATCTGTCTTTCAAGTTCGGCCGCGCATCGCGGAAGACATGCAGCGTCAGCCGTCGACAAAGATTGGCCGGAAGTGCCCCCGAAATGCAGCGCCCGTCTCACTGCAGTGTTCGCAACCACTAGCGACGTTTTTGCTTACGTCGAACCACTGTTCAATTCCCGCCGCCTTTCAATCGACGCTCGCACGCTATCCCGCCGCAGCTTGGGCTTACGCCGCGCCGCTCGCCGACAGAATGATACCAATCAAAGTGCTCCCAGCGGGTTTTCCATGCAGTCGAGTGGCAACGTCACTGGCGCGTTGATTCGGTGCGATTCAAACACGGCAAGGACCATTTCAATCGCACCGCGTGCATGGTGCATAGAACATTTCGGCTGCCGATCCTGCTCAATGGAGTCGATCAGGTCTCGTGCCGCAGCCGGGTTGCCACCTTCATAGCCACGGACAGTAATCGGTTCCGGCTGGTCGATACCGGCTGACGTAATGGTTTTCCACGCGCCCGCATCCTGCGACAAACCCCATCTTGCGTCATTCATCAGAAACGCCGGATTCGCGTACCCCGACGTGTGATCAATCATGCCTTTGCTGCCAAGAATGCCGAATCGATTTGGATTTCCGCCAGCACCTTTCTGCGACGAAAAATATCCGTTGATACCATTTTGAAAATGATACATCGCATCGACACGGTCACCAGCCAGCGGACCAAGCCCCTCATTCCCGGGCTGAACATGTTCGCGCGTCACGCGCTGGCCTTTTTGGTGCAGCGCTGCGTAACACGACGTGGGCTCGCCGCCGAAAGCTCGTATCAGATCCAGCACATGCGTTCCCAGAACCCATAGATCTTCGGCACCGCCTCGCGCATCTTCTTTTCCTCGTGCGCGGATTTCCAGAACATCGCCAATTTCACCTGCCTGAATCAGTTTGCGTATCACCTCCAGTTGCGGTGAGTAGCGACTGATGTGAGCAACCGCCAGCTTCAGGTGTCGCATTTCACAGGCCTGAATCATTTCATCGGCCTCGCCCAACGTCCGGCAGAAGGGCTTCTCCATATACATGTGGCAGCCATACTCAGCGCAGGCCAAAACCATATCACGGTGCTGATCGGTCCATCTTGGACAAACAGCGACGATGTGCGGGCGTTCTTTGTCCAGCATCTCGCGATAGTCGGCGTACGCGCCGGCGGCACCCGTTCGAGTTACAGCCTTTCTTAGCCCCGCAGCGTCCTGATCGGCAACAGCGGCGACTTCACAGTCATCAAACGTCTGCCAGACGGCGTCAAGTCCATGTCCATAGTCTCCAAGTCCGGTACTACCGATGATTGCGACTTTGTATTTTGCCATGTAATTGATTGCCTCAGACGGGAACAGCAAATGCCAGTGTCAAATTTCAATTTTGAGATTTCAAATCCGAAAATTGATGACCTTTGAAACAAATCAAACATTCTTCGGAACAGCCCAGTGACCGTCACGATATTGACGGCGAACCATTGCATTGGATGCTTCATCATTGGTGATGGTCTCGGTCACTGCGTCAAATTCCAGAATCTGTCGAGTGCGTGCCGCAATGTTGGCCAGATGCACAACAGTTGCTGACAGTCGACCGGCATCAACGGAAGCATTCAACGTGACTGCCGGGTCACGGATCGCGTCGAAGAAGTTCTGGTGATGCGCCGACAAGTCCGCTGAACCCGTTTGTTCCGCCAGCAGCTTGCCGCGTGGTCCATAGAGCTTCCAGCCCACGGAGTGCCCCAGGATCAGCACGCCTTCGGTGCCATAGAATGCTGCACCGTTTTCGTAGCCCTCCTGAACGTACGGCGACCAGATTCGTTGTTCAAAAATCATTTGCTTGCACCGGCCTGACTGATCTGCGAACGGATACTCGCAGATCGCGTATTGCGTGTCCGGAAACTGCTGATCATCATCGAAGTAGTTCTTCTGGCCGAAACACGTCACGCGGCTCGGATGAGTATCGACCCCAAGCCCCCACAACGCAACGTCAATGTCGTGAACGCCATCATTTCCGATATCGCCGCAGCCAAAGTCGTACCACCATCGCCAGACGCCATGCAGCAGATTGGGACGCCATGGGACGACTGGTGCCGGACCAAGCCAGGTATCAAAATCCAGTGGTTTCGGCGGAGTTCCTGGCTGCGCTTTTCCGATCGAACCACGGCGCTGACTGTTCCATGCCTTCGAAACCAGCACTTCACCGATTTCGCCATTGCGGATGTGCTCAATACCGTCTTTCACACAGCTCGTGCTGCGACTTTGAGTTCCTACCTGAAGTCGCTTACCGCTGCGTTCGACGGCCTGAGCCAGGAGTCGTCCTTCGCGAACGTTATGGCAGCAGGGCTTTTCGACATAAACGTGTTTGCCGGCATCCAGAGCAAGGATCGCCGCGGGAGTGTGCCAATGATCGGGCGTCGCAATGAACACCGCATCGACCGCCGCATCGTCAAGGATTTTTCGAAAATCACCCGTCGTCTCAGGCACTGTGCCCGAACCATCCTGCACGATCTTTGCGGCAGCAGCCAACCGGTCGGCATCGACATCAGATACCCATCTCAACTGCACATCGCGGCGTTGTGAAAGCTCTTTGAGATGGTTTGTTCCCATTCCACCGCAGCCAATAAAACCGATGCGGATGGGTTGGTCATCGGATATCCCGGCATGCAGGCTCGGTGATGATGTCAGCATTGCGGCAGCAGCGACAGCAGTCGTCTTCAGGAATTCACGTCGAGGCGGGATCATGGGCGGGCTCCGGCAGGAACGAGGGGAGTGGAACTTCCCGAGGGTAGCGTTCGCCAGGCACGCTCGTCAACCGATCAGCTGTTTTCGATTGTTGCATGATGATCCAGAGAACTGATTCAGGAAATGCACATCCTGAGCGGTTCGGTGCCACGAAAGCAAACACCCCCGTCGGGCGTGACTCCGACGAGGGTGGTTGCGAACGATGCGGAGAAAATCCGCGCTACTCAATCGTTCTGTATATTATCGTCCTGTATGTTCCGCACCGGCATCCAGCCTCAGCCACCGTTGCCGACCAGTTCCGGCTGCCCCTCGCTGCTGGTCAGGTAATAATTCTGTTGAGTCGACTTGCTGCTCTTGCCGTTAGACGAATTGTCGCAGGCTTGTGCGACATCGTTGAGTTCGTTGTTGACGGCATAAGACAAGCTCGCCAGACCAACGATGCAACCGATCACCAGAATCGTGCCGACCAGGACGATTTCTGACGACACAATAATCCCACTTTCGTCCTGAATCAGTTTTTTTAACAGTTGTCGCATGGTGAATACTCCGGTCTGCATGAGGAGGGCAGGGAAAATCTGACCCGTTCCGGAACAGTTCAGAATCTGCTCGGCGTTGCACCAGGCATGGATTCATTTCGCAGTCTCGTTCAGAACGGCAGGCAAGGTGCCTTTCTGCAACTTTACACCATAAACCAGACAAGGAGCAAAATCGTCTGGATTCAGACGCGGATCGCAGTATCTCGCGAGCGGCACGACGAATGTGCCCGGCGGGCAATTTCGGAGAAGACTGCGGAACAACCACTTGTCACTCCGATGGCTGATCGACATTCAGCTGATCGTCCATTTTTCGGCGGATTTCCTGAATAACCATCGGCAAAAAGACGACGCCGGAATAATGGTCGGCCAGCAGTTCAACATGATGTCCGTCCGGCAACTTCGCCGCTTCTGCCAGTGCAAATGATGAGGCTGGCGGCACTACGTCATCATATTTCCCGCTGTACAGCCACAAATGAGCGGAGTCGATGCGATGGGCCAGCCGCAGCGGTTCTATCGGCCGCGAAAGTTCGCGAATTTGCTCACCGGTAATACCGAGTGTCTCCAGTTGTGCCCTGATTTTGGCCGCGTCCTTGTTGCCACTCTGCACAACGTCCGCCAGATTGCCGCCCGCCAACAGCACGAACACTCGACCGTAGCCGCGATCCAGTCCAGCGACAGTGGACGTCACGAAGCCGCCCAGACTGGTTCCCTGAACTCCGACCACATCGTGCTGCACGAGTGGCAACCTGGCGACCACATCCTTCGCACGTCGTACGTCAGCGATGGCCTGTTTCATGCCGGAAAGAATGAACTCCACCTTCCCGGACGTTTCCGACCGCCGATTTCCATATCCCGGCAGGTGAATGAGAAACGTATGCAGTCCCTGAGCGTTCAGACCCTTTGCGAAAATTCTGCCGACCGTCATACCGCGTCCCGATTCATGGACAATTACGACCGCTCGCGCTGAAACTGGTTGCCGCATTTTGTCTCGCGCGACATACCATTCCATGGAGACGTTGTCGTTGACCTCATTGCCGGTATTGACCGGCGAAGCGAAGCGAATCAACAAATCGCCGCGATCTTTTTCGGCGGCTTCGCAGCGAATTTCGAAGTCTGCCGGGGGCCAGCGAAGCCCGGTAAGGCATTCCTGAGCGTCAGTTCCGGGATCGACATCGCACTGCAAGGTATCAGTTGTCTCAAAAGTTGCACCTGCCGATGGAATTGAGATGCGGAATGTCGTCCGCAATTCCAAATGCAGGATGTATGACGGCGGCGACCAGACAGATGGTGAATCGAAGGCAGCAATTCATCAGGCACTCGTACTCTGAACAGTGTTTGTTTTGAGACGGCTCGCATGAATTCGGCGGACCGCGAATCATGCCGCACGGCATCTTGCCAAATCGCTCACGCAATTCTAACCTCCAGCGGAGACAATGAAAGTGTAAGTGCCGTCCCGGCACAAATCCTGTTCCGCCAGAATCAGTGACGTACAGAACAATAGGCGGAATTGTCATCCCGACTCACAAGTGCCACGCCGGGGAGACAGCCGACATTGGTGGGACGGCTTGCGCTGCTCGATGACTCCACCTCAAACAAAGGCTCATGATGAAACACTCAATCGTCACGATCATCCTGTTGCTGCTGTTCATCGACACAGTTGACACCGCTTTCTCACAGCAGTTGCCGCCGCTGACTCGGTTGAAATACAACAATCCGGGACTTGTCGTTGATCTGGGAGTCGGCCTTTGGGCGTGGCCGATGCCGATGGATCAGGACAACGACGGAGATATCGATCTGCTGGTGGCGTGCCCGGATCGACCGTCGAATGGAGTCTGGTATTTTGAAAATCCAGCGGCGAGTCCGACAGAACGTCATCCCGTTTTCAAAGCTGGCGTGCGGATTGGGCCAGCGTCGTCGGATATGAAATTGTCGATGGTGAACGGGACATCACGCATTCTTACAGGCAACAATGAAGTCATGGCATTTCGGGACGGCGACTGGAAAACGCTGACTCCTGTTTATCCTTCAAAGACTGTGATTCCGATTCAACACAATCGCGATAACTTCTGGCGGTTCGCGGATTACGATGGAGACGGCGCATGACCTGCTCGTCGGTCACGGCGACTGGACCGAGTTTGGCTGGTTCACCGAAAACGACTGGTGGAAAGACTACAACTGGCAGGGTGTCTGGATCGGCGGGCCACTCAGAAGTCACGTCCTGGTGTTACGCAACAAAGGCACAGACGCCACGCCGGACTACATGTCGCCGGAACCCATCCTTGCCAACGGTATTCCGATCAGCACCTTCGGTCGACCAGGTCAAAACCTTGCCGACTTTGATGGTGACGGCGACCTGGACCTGCTCTGCGGCAGCTTTCTGGACAGCTTTATGTACTTCCAGAATACCGGAACGCGGACTGCGCCGGTTTTTGCGGAAGGTCGGCCACTGGTCAATGATGATCGAGTCATCGCGATGGATCTTGAGATGATTGTGCCGCATGCGATCGACTGGGATCACGATGGAGATGTGGACTTGATCGTCGGTGACGAAGATGGCCGCGTGGCTCTTGTCGAGCATACCGGCGACGTGATCGACGGATTGCCGCAGTTTGAACAACCGTACTATTTTCAACAGGTTGCTGATGAACTCAAGTCCGGCGCGCTGGCCTCTCCGTCAGCTATCGACTGGGACGGAGACGAGGACGATGACATCATCACTGGCAACACGGCAGGCTATATCGAATTCTTCGAGAATCTGAGTGGTCCTGGAGTCGATCCGCCCACATGGGCCGCGCCCGTCCGACTGAGAACGAGCGACGACGTGACGATCCGCGTCATGGCTGGCCCGAACGGATCGATTCAGGGACCGTGTGAAGCGAAGTGGGGCTACACGACGGTTTCGGCGATTGACTGGGATCACGACGGGCTCCGGACATCGTGGCGAATTCTATCTGGGGCCGAGTCCACTGGTATCGGAACATCGGAAGTCGCACACTACCAACTGACAACGCGACGCCGCTCAAAGCGAATGGCTGGCGGCAACTCATCCGCCAAAACCTGACTGGAACTGGTGGCATCCAGAACCTGGCGAACTGGTAACTCAGTGGCGCACGACGCCCGCTGTTGCCGATCTCAACAGCGATGGACTCAACGATCTCGTGATGCTGGATCACGAGGGATTCCTCTGCTTCTGGCCACGAGAGCGGAGCGACGAGCTACTCATCCTGAAGCCAGGCCAGCGTGTCTTATGCGATGAGAAAGGTGAATTGCTGCGATTAAATCCCGGGACCGGCGGCAGAAGTGGTCGTCGCAAACTGCATATGGCCGATTGGGACGGCGACGGAAAGCTGGATTTGCTTCTGAACGGAACAAATGCGGAATTCTGGCGGCAGGTTGAATTCGGCGAAGGAGTCTGGAAGTTTCAGCGCGTGAGTGATGTCAGCTCAACGAAGATTGACGCTCACGACACGAGCCCCACCACGGTCGATTTCGACGCCGACGGTCGCCGTGATCTCGTCATCGGAGCCGAAGACGGACGATTCTATTTTCTCCGTGCCTCACCCCATGAAACGCAGACGACGGCGAAATCAAATGGCATCGAATGTGAGCCGAACGATGAACAGGCGACGAAAAATGGTGGACCCGCCACGAGCGTTCAGACTCCTGGATTTCCCGGCAAGCGCACCGAATGGTGGATTCGATCGGTTCGATTTTGAAGTCGATGGGAAGCCGGTTCTTGTGGTGACTCCGAAAGACCCAGCACCTGGGCGTCCATGGGTGTGGCACGGGGAATTCTTCGGGCACAAGCCCGATCCGGATATCGCGCTCCTCAACCGTGGTTTTCATATCGCTTACATGAGCGTTCCCGATATGCTCGGAGCCCCCAAAGCAGTTGCGCATTGGGATAAGTTCTACGACGAACTCACGAGCAGGTACGGCTTCGCAAAAAGGGTGGCACTTGTGGGGCTTAGTCGCGGCGGTTTGTACTGTTATAACTGGGCGGCCGCGAATCCGGACAAGGTGGCCTGTATCTATGCAGACGCTCCGGTATGTGATTTCAAGAGCTGGCCGGGCGGTGAGGGAAAGGGTAAAGGCAGCCCGCGTGACTGGAATCTGGTGCTGGAACAATACGGTTTCGCAAATGAACAGGATGCGGCTGGATTACAAGGGAAACCCGATTGATTCTGAACTGCTGGCCAGGGCGGGAGTGCCGCTGCTGCATGTCTATGGCGACGCTGACGATGTGGTTCCGTGGGATGAAAACACGGGCATCGTGGCTGACCGATACAAAGCACTGGGCGGCTCGATCACACTGATTGCCAAACAAGGAGTCGGACATCATTCTCACGGTCTTGAAGACTCGACACCCATCATCGAATTTATCGCGGCTCAGAGCGCTGCCCGCAACTCGGAAGATCTCGGTCAGAAGACGACTCTTCGTGTGTTGAGTTACAACATTCACCACGCCGAAGGCATCGACGGCAAGCTCGATGTTGCCCGTATTGCTCGCGTGATCAGCGATTGCCAGCCGGATCTGGTGGCGCTGCAGGAAGTTGACAAGCTGGTCGAACGCACGAAGTCAGTTGACCAGCCGTCGGAGCTAGCTCGATTAACGAACATGCACGTCGTCTTCGGTGCCAACATCCCGCTCCAGAGCGGACATTATGGCAACGCAATTCTGTCGCGGTTTCCGGTGACTCACAGTGAAAATCATCTGCTGCCGTGTTTCAACGCAGGCGAGCAGCGCGGTGTATTGGAAGCCATTATTGAGCTTTCGGATCATACCTCATTGAGACTTCTGGGCACGCACTTTGATCATCGGTCCGATGATACCGAGCGACAAAAATCCGCCAGTGCTGTTCTGTCGCTGATCAAGGATTCGTACGAGCGTCCAGCGATATTAGCAGGCGATCTAAACGATACGCTGTCCAGCCCCACGCTGAACTTGCTCATCCAGCACTGGTCGCTCACTTCAGAAGAAGCGCAGCCGACCACCCCGGTCGTGAATCCTGATCGCCAAATTGACTTCATATTCTTTCGCCCGGCGCTGCGGTGGAAAGTGGTTGAAAGCAGAGTGCTTGAAGAAGCCAACGCTTCTGATCATCGACCGATTTTGGCCGTATTGGAACTCGTGCCGGACGCCATGGAAAGTCCTTAGTTGGACTGTCCCAAATTGGCGGTTTATTGGTGCGTCCAGAGGGTCGGGAGTCTTTTTTGAAGGGAAAGGTCAGCGTTTTTAAACAGGCAACTCTCCAAAAAAGACTCCCGACCCTTTCCTTCATCCAGAACAGGGGTCAGAAACAAAAAGTGCGGAGCGCACTTCGGGCCGTTTGGCTGTCGCGACGCCGTGGTCATCCGGCGCGTAACCGACGGGAACCGGGAGTGTTGCGAGGACGGACTTACAACCGTCAGAATCGATCCGGTCGCCAGGTGTCATCCTCGGTAAGCGTGCCAGAGCGAAAATCTCCGCCATGGAGGGTTTTCCTGAACAAGACTTTAAACGGAGCACATCGCGCTGATGGAATTCTGTCAGTAGCGGTTTGAAGCCACACGCCGCTCCGGGAGTTTTTCATGGTAAGCTCATTCGAAAACTGGTTGTATCAGATTCAGAGTCTGACAATTCACAAATACCACACGATGTCGCCGCAGGATTATTGTGTCATGCTCGTCCTGTGCGTTTCAGTGGGCTATGTGCTGCTGCGCTCGAACCGGTCGTGAAGTCTCGGAGGGGTCATTGTCGGAATCCTGACTCCGCAAGGACTTTCTCGTACACCTCGCGAATTCGTCGCGTCATGTTCTGGTGACGAAACTGCTCCGTAAATCGATCCTTGCCAGCTGCGCCCAGCCGTTGACGAAGTGCTGCATCCTGAGCCAGCCGAATCATTGCCTCGGCAAGCTGTGATACGTTGCGTGGTTCAACCAGGATTCCGGTTTCGTCAGGCACGCACACTTCCGGAGCCCCGTCAATCGCAAAACTGATCACAGGCCTGCCTGCGATCGATCCCTGCAGAAGCACTCGAGCAAGCCCTTCCCAGACGCTTGTATGCACGACGACATCCATCGCGTGCAAATAATCGCCGACGGCTTCCGGAGCTACCAGGCCCGCAAAGACAAAGTGTTTCGTCAGTCCCAGTTCTGCAATGCGCGTCTGAAATTCGGACTTCAGAATCCCATCGCCGATAAGCAAGAACCGCACATTCGGAACGGCCTTGACTACGAATGGTGCCGCTTCAATCAGATACTCGTGCCCCTTGAGATGAAACAAGCGGGCCACCTTGCCCAATACAATATTTTGTGGAGATAAGCCGAGTTCCTGACGCAGAGTCGCAGGATCTCGGCGCGGAGTCAGAAAATGGTCCACATCCATTCCGCTGTAGATGGTCGTAAACTTCTCACGTGGAGCGATCCCAGCCTGGACATATTGATCCGTCATCGCGTCGCACACGGAAATGTAATGCTGACACCAATTGGCCGCTCGTCTTTCAGCCCATTGGTACGCAGTCTTTGCCAGGACGTTCTGACCATAGTGAAATGACGCACCGTGAATTGTATGCACGGCAGGAATCCCCAGCTGATTCGCCGCCAGACGCCCCAGAATGCCAGCCTTGGAACTGTGCGTATGAACAAGCTGAGGCGCAAAGTCTGCGATAGCGCGACGAATCGCGCGGAGCGCCCTCCAGTCCTGCAGTGGATTCAGGCTGCGTCGCAGTTCAGGCAGCACGCGCAGGTCCAGTCGACGTTCGAGTGCCTTGGGTTCCAGCGATCCTTCGGGCCCCAGCCCGGGACCCGTGACCAGGCAGACTTCATCATTGAACAGATGCTGCTGATCATCGACATTGAAAAGTGTATTTTCCTGAGCACCGCCGATGATCAGTCGAGTAATGATGTGGGCGATTCGCATTGAACCATCTCAATTGCTGAATTCTGCCGTCGTTATTGCCAACTGCGTAAACACAACAGGGGAAACCGGTTTGATACGGTTTCCCCTGTGACTCATTGGCTGTGTCTAAAAGCCGCCGAAAGGACTTGAACCTTCGACCTACGCTTTACGAATGCCGCGAGTGTGTTCAATCAGTGTCGAAATGATGTAAAAACACTGGAAAAACCGTTGTTCTGAAAATACAATCCGTTCACCTCATTGCCTGTTTTTCATCAAAAAGGTGAACTGCGAGGTGAATGATAATGAATCAATCGGGGATAGGACAGGGGGTAGCTTCCCTTCCGACAAAGCGGCATCCGAACCGCGTTCCCCGTTTGTTTTGAATTCGGAAACGACTGACTCGGAAAGTCGAACGATGAGCAACATCCCAGCGGGATTCATCCCGGACGTTTGGAACCAAACACTCGGTGCGTTCCAGCGATTGGTTCAGCAACTGGCCAGCGTTCAGAATGTGCTGGCTGAATGCGCTGAGTTGACGCCTGAAAACTCTGATATCGAGTTCATTCGCGAACAGATTCGCGCCGAAGTGGACACGCTCCAGTTCATGACAAACGATGCTGAGAAGCGATGGAAAAGCATCGGCCTAGACGTGGCATCTGCGGTTGGTCGATTCAACATGAACCGACCAGCGGACAACGTCGCCTGGTGCTCGGCAATCCTGAACGCAGCGTGGCAACTTTACAACGGACTGCGGCGGGAACTGGCAGGCGAAAACGCGGAGCTTTGCGTTCAACGCCTCCCCCTGCACGTGGGAAGAATTCCAAACGATATCGACACATGGCGGAACCGAATCACTGCGGAGCTTCGCGCGGGGGCGATTTGCGAAAACAGCACGAAAACGGCACCACTGCCGATCAACCGTTCGAAACCTTTACGTTTCAAAACATGGTATGACCGGTTCAAGGCAGCAAGATACTCTGACAACGAGTCAGAACGAGCTTTTCGTGATTGGCTGAAGGGCCAAATTGCCAACGGCAAGGCGGTTCGTTCCAGCGAGAAAGGGCCGATCAGTTTCGACCTGGAATTCCTGAAACTGTACGGAGTGAAACCGACTTGATAGGCACGGATCGGCAACAATCGGCAAGCATCGGCAAAGCCTCACAAGTTAGATTCTTGTGAGGCTTTTTTCGTGGTATCCCACATCGACGGCGGTCAATTCGACTGCATTCAGACACTCGATTTGTGGGGTAAACCATGAGACAAAAAAAAGTAACGGCTGACAGTCTTCAGCCTATCGACAACTCAAAAACATATGCGCTTCCCACATTCATGGCGGCAAGCGGGATGGGGCGCCATGCACTCATGCATGCAAGGCGGCAGGGACTGAAAGTCATCAAACTCTGCGGCAGGGTTTATGTTCGCGGCTGCGACTTCTCCGAGTTTTTGGGAACGCTGATGGATGACAGCGAGGTGTCCCGATGATCGGCAAATACATCGACGGCAGCACATTGGACCAGGCCCTCGACGCACATCGTCAGGGCGTCCCGATCGACCGGTTGGCTGAGAGACTCCGCATCGAGCCTGATGACCTGAGGCGACGCCTGGGGCTGCCGACGACGGCAACGCCAGTGCCGGCGGCCGACGATGACAGCGGCGATTTGTGGGCGGTCGATCGACTGGATGGGCTGCTGTAGTCGCGTTTTTTTACAACCAACAATGAAAGGAATTTCAGAGCGATGAATATACATCCTTACGCGAATCTATTTCCGATGCAATCGGACGAAGAGATCCAGGCACTTGCTGATGACATCAGTAAACACGGACTCCGGCAACTGATCGTTATTGACGAAGACGAAATGATCCTTGACGGGCGCAACAGGTCACTTGCCTGTGTAATCGCACAAGTGAAGCCGACCTATGAACCATTCGTCGGGAATGACGCTGCGAAGTTGGCCTATGTTGTTTCCGTCAATGTTCATCGCCGTCACCTGACAACAGCACAGCGGGCAGAGATCGCCGCGAAAATTGCCACCATGAGTGTCGGTGCGAATCAGCATACTGGCAAGAAGAAAAAAGAGGGTAGCTCAAATGATCCACCCTCAAAGCCTGTCAGTACAGAGCAGGCCGCGAAAATGATGAATGTCAGCCCTGCCTCTGTTAAGCGGGCAAAGGCCCAATCTAAGCCTGCGAAATCTAAGCCAGCGGCGCAGGGCAAGCCCAAGGCGACAGTGGAGCCACTAGTTGCCCCTGCGAAGACGGAACCATCGCCGCCGCCGAAATCTAAGCCTAAACCAGCGGACAAGTCACCAGTGGCGAAGGTCCCAAAAACGACAGCGAAGGCAGCGAAACTTCTTGAAGAGATCACTCCTGCTCGCAGGGCGAGAATGGTGGCGATTGTCAGCGAAGAAATGAAGCTCTGGCCCGCATCAGTCTTCGTTGAACTCGGATCGCTGCTCAGAGATGTCGTTGAAGAGCAGCTTCAACTGATCCCACACAAATAAAAAAACCCGCTCGCCAATGTGGGAACACTGACGGCGGGCTTCTCAGATTCTTCGCGTCACCCGGTCGGCAAACTGGTGACACCTTTTTCAACAACAGACGGAACGAAAATATGATACCCGATAGTTCAACCGCAGAAAAGACTTCTGCGGAAAAACAACCGCCGAACCCGTGGCAATTACGGGCCGCAGAACTTGCGGAAGTGGCTCTTTCCAGATTCGCAACCAAGACTGACCGCTATGGCAAGTATGACCCGCGTGGCGGTGCGTCATGGTCGCGAGGAGAACTCACTGACAAGGTTCTGAGGAATCACTTCAACGGTAAGCAGACAGTCGGAATTGGTTCGATATCGCCGGACGATTACTGCCGATGGGTGGCGGTTGATATCGACAATCACGTGAGCGATATAGCGACGAATCAGAATCTGGACTATGCCATCGTACTGCGGGATCGATTGAGCGAGCTGGGATTCACGTGCTTAATCGAAGACAGCGACGGGAAAGGTGGAATTCATCTTTGGATTCTGTTCGAGTCGCCAGTGCCGTCTGCAATCGCGTTCCGGTTCATCAGATCGCTGGTCCGCGATTACAAGGAACATGGTCTTGAAAATTGAAGCATTCCCGAAGTCGCGGACTGCTCATACCAAAAAAGGATGCGGCGGTGGCTATCTTCGTCAACCGGCAAAGCATCACAAGCGTGGCCACTGGTCGCGATTCTACGGTGCGTCCGACTGGATGACGCTGGAAGAATCGGTTCAGGCTTACCTTGACATCGTAGGCAATAGTCCGACGCTGATTCCGCATATCCCTGAGGAACCGCCGAAGGAAGTTCCACCCGTTCGGTTTACGTATATGCCATCGTCGGACGCTGGTCGTGATGAGTCGCTGGCCAGTGACGCGCTACGCTGTGTTAATCCCGACAGCGGATACACAGACTGGTTAAAAATCGGTCAGGCTCTTCACTCTGAGGGGGACCACTTACTCGCACTGTGGATTGAATGGTCCGCTGGTTCTAAAGATTTTGACGAAGCTGAATGCCGCGTCAAGTGGGGTACGTTCAACCGTAGCAGTGGTGGCGTGAAACTCGGTACGCTGTTCCACATCGCTGCAGAGAACGGATGGTCGCGTCCGAAGCGAAGATATAAGCGCCAGGGTGAAGCCGCTGGAGTCATCACAACAGATTCTGGCTCGCAGATCATTGAGGAGGAGCTGCCGGAAAATGCAGTTGAATTGACGCTTGATGAAAAGGCCGTCAACGATGCTGTGATCGCACTCCTGGAGAAATCTGATGACCTGTATGATTCGAACGGGCAACTGGCAACCATCGTAAATCGTGTTGACGACTTCGGCCAAGAACGGGTCGAGATTCACGCGCTGAGTTTGTCCGGGTTACGTGAGATTATTTCGCAGCGGGTGCGTTTTTTCCAATGGGATGAAGACCAATCTGGAGACGAGTACCCGGCATGGTAACGAGTTCCACGGTGGTGTTACGAGGCAATCATGGTCCGTGGCTCTTGGTCTGGCATCCGACCATTGCGAGGCATCGTCAACAGTCCCGTGTTGCGGTCTGATGGCAGCATTCTCCAGACTGGGGGTTATGACAACGCATCCGGATTGTATGTCGATCTGTCTGAAGAATTCCCGACCATCGACGATAACCCGTCAATGGATGATGTCCAGAAGGCCGTGGCGCTCCTGTTCGACTTGGTGAGCGACTTCCCGTTCGCCAATCACGCAAGTCGATCAGCATGGCTCGCCAGTCTGCTCACACCACTGGCTCGGGAAGCGTACCGTGGCCCCACTGGGCCGCTGAAACTGTTCGACGCAAATGTACGCGGATCCGGAAAGTCATTGCTGGCAGACATTAACGCTCTGATTGTGACCGGACGAGAGGCAACGCGATTCACGGCACCTCGAGACGATGAGGAATGCAGGAAGCGTATCACAGCACTGGTGAATGATTCCGACCGCATTGTGCTGATTGACAATATCAGTGGTCGATTCGGGTGTGCGTCATTGGATGCGGCTCTAACAGGAACCGTTTGGAAAGACCGACGCCTCGGACACACAGAGTTGATTGAGGAACCGCTACGGATGACGTGGTACGCGTCCGGGAATAATGTCCTCCTGGCAGCGGACACCGCGCGGCGAGTGTGCCACATCCGTCTGGAGTCACCATTGGAGAATCCGGAAGACAGATCGGGCTTCAAATACCCTGACATCAGGAAACACGTTCGAAAGAATCGGCCAGCGCTCCTGGCAGCGGCATTGACAGTGCTACGCGGCTTCATTGTCGCCGGACGTCCAGACCAGAAATTGAAGCCGTGGGGATCGTTCGAAGGATGGTCTGATTTGGTCCGGAGTTCCGTTGTATGGTCCGGACAAGTGGATCCAGGTGAAACGCGGGAAGAACTCCGAGCGACAAGTGATTCTGAGGCCGGGGCGCTCCACCAGATGCTGGACGCCATCACCAGTATCGATACAGCGAAGCGGGGGTTCAGCGCGGGTGAAATGATTCAGATTGCCACAGGGCACGTTCATTCATACTCGGCAGATGAGGCAGCGACACTCAGAGAATCGATTGAGCAATTCTGCGATGGCAGCTTTGACAGGATCAACAGCCGACGCCTGGGGAATCGTCTCAAGCATTTCAGGAACCGAGTCTGCAACGGAATGGCTCTGGATTTTGACATAAGGACGGGGAACCGATGCTGGTTCACAAAATCGATAGGTGGCTCTGGTCCCTCAGGTGGCTCTGATTTCCCCAATCTCAGTGTGTGCTCCGCAATCAATAATTTTTCTGAATCAGATGTACACGTTACGTGTATAGATAAAAAGGCTTATAGGAATGCGGCTGAAACAGAGCCACCAGAGCCTTTAGAGCCACCAGACCAGTTGCCGTTTGAGTCTGACTACGACTTCAAGTTCGGAAAGTAGGCGGACACATGAACCCACAAGATCCATCACCCGCCGAAATCGCACAACGCTGTGCTGAGATTCAGCAGACATGGTCGCCTCGCGAGCGACTGACCCGCCTACGTTCGGATCTGCGGCCACAGGTCGCAACGCCCGATGGTCGGTTGGTCGATGTTTCTGCGGATGACATGACGGCACATCATGCAGCGGGCTGGATATGACTAGCGTGGCATCATATACCACCCTACGTCAATCGGGTTCCTTTGGCAAGCGTGTTAATCTACGCGGTATAGCTAGGTCCGTTTCCCATCGGACACACCTTCCACCTTCCTTCAGAAAGTTGAAAATGACAAAACGATCACTCAACAAAAGACTCGATTCGCTGGAACCCGCTCGGTCGGGTCAGACATTCTCCCCCGCGGCGCTGGCGATTCTGGCCAGCGTTTACGGCAAGCTGCACGCATTGTTCCTGCCGTATCGAAGTCATTTGGATTCATGGCCGGGAATCGGCAGGCTGCGACGTGGATACATCGGCGGAACGATTGGAATCTCAGCGAGTGTCAGCGGTCAAAAGAATTGGGTTGCCGGTCACGATGCACGGCTTGAACTGGAGTCTGCCGGCTTGGCCGTCTGCATCCGTGGCGCGGTCGAAACGACAGGTCTGATTCTGACACCAAAAGGCCGTGCAGTTGCGTGGTCATTGTGTCGCGAGTTGATACCCGGAATTCAGCACAGCGGCATCATGGTTCAGCACTTGGCAGAAGGCCTTGAACCATGCCGCATTCGCGGCACTGAACGCTGGGTTTCCGAAGCGAAGTTGTTCGGGTTGCCTTGCGTGGGCAGCACGAGCGACTGGCAGCACATGACCGACCTACTTTTGGAACCTGCAATCTCCGGTGCGGTTCAAAGCACTGCCGACGTGGCTGGTCACGTGTTCTACAAATTCGTCCGACCGTTCGAAGACTTGCCGTCAATCGACAATGTCGAACCGAACGACATGGCGGTCGATGCGTATCTGTCGTCATACAAGAGCGAACTGGCTCGATTACGAAATCTGGATTCGGTGGACGGCGAAATTGTTGTTCCGCTATCTGTCACATGAAGGAAACGACCATGAAGAAAAGCAAGTATCTGCAAATTCTATCCGCATCGGTGGCCAGCGGCTCGAGTGTCAGGGATGCGGCTGGAATCGCAGGTTGCACGGAAAGCACAGCGTACTCGCTGAGTTGCACGCCTGAGTTCAAGACGGAAGTATCTCGCCTGAAATCAGAAGCCGTTTCGCAGGCCGTGGCAGTGCTCACAAACGCCGCGACGAAGGCCGCGAAGGCATTGGAAAAATTGCTCGACAGTCAGGATGAAAAGATCATTCTGGCATCGGCAGTGAAGCTGCTGGCGATTCTCCCAGCAATGCAGGATTTGTCGGAACTCAGGGCGAGAGTCGATTCGATTGAAAATCAGGCTTCACTGAGGATCGCGCGATGAGAAGCCTGGACAGGTGCGAATCATGCGGCGTGGGCCGGATGCGATCCATTGCACAAAGACGACAGGTTTCAATCGCGTGACGTACCTGCGTTGCTCCAACTGTGGCGAGCATGGCCAGCAAACATCGAAAGTTGATTCCCTCGGTCGAATCATCTTCGTCGAACATACCACACGTGGTAAACAGGAATCACACAGCACGACCGACCAGCGATAACATCCCGACAGACGATCACACACACATTCAATGGAGCACGACCGATGTCAGGCAGAAATTTTGACGATGCACGAAAACGACGGCAGCTGGAACAGGCTCGCGAGGAACGCGAAGCCGGGGAGCGACGACAACGCGAAGCCGAAGCCAATCGACGCAAACCGCACGCTTCGAGTTCATGGCAAGATCCCGCGTTCTGCAATCGCGTTCTGAAGCGAGCCGAAACACACATGCAGGCCGTGGCGCAGATCCGCGACGGGAACTTCAGGACATCATCGCCAACGGCTCGGGAGCGGTGGGACGCGGCTGTTAAATCCGCAGTTGCTCACTGTGGTGGCAACAAAATGAAAGCCGTCGCGATGGCAAACAAGCAGAACCCTGGGCTTCGTCTGAAGATGCTGGCCGAAGTCAATTCTAAACGCTGAGATATCACCATTTTCAAAAAACCCTATTGGAGACCACAACGATGGCAAATTCACTTGCCGAGGAGATTTCAGAAACTCACAAAAACGATCTGATTGAAGCCGATGAACTTTTGCAGGAAATCATCCGGGCCGGTCGTCAGCCGAACGCCGGGGAAATGGCTTTTTTTCAGACGAAACTTGGTTGGGATAAACGTCGCGTTGGCGATCAGTATCGGCGAATGAATTCCGTGCGGATACATCAGGCTATCGCAGGCTCGCCTGACGATCGAGCGGCGGCGGTACAAGAAGCGGAAACGGCAGCGGCGATCGCTGAAAAGGAACTGCCGAAACTCGAAAAAGATTGCCGATTTGCAATCTCAACGCGATGCGATCGAACGAGACGTGCGTCTTTCCTCAAAGCGCTGCCTGGAACAGGTCGCAGCCGTTCAACAACTCCGGACATTAGCGCCTCAACACGTCAACGAAATGGTGAATCGTGCTCGAGCAAAAGTTGCCGATGGCCTCGGGCAAGATCTGAGAGACGCGAAATCACGGCACCATGAGCTTGTCTGCATCCTGAACATCGGCAACGTGTACTCGAATCAAAAGGATCACCTCGAGCGCGGTTTGAAAAGGCTTTTGCCGGAAGCGGTTGAAACCCTCTTGCATGGCGATCCGAAGGGCAACCGGCAGATTGAACTCCGATATTCAAATGCATGGCCGTCTCTCCGGTCAACTTGTGAGCAGGAATACGCTGCTCTCTCGGATCGATTGCCGGGACTTCAGAGCGAATATGATGAGGCAATTCGAGTGGCGGAGTTGCCACTCGGTTTTTATTCCGATCCCGCAAACCAGGAGAACTGCGGCTGAATCCTGAAAGCATTGCGCCGCGGAATGATGGTCCGATTCGTTTTCGCAACAGGGGGCGAAATCAGACGATCGAAACTGAAATTGTTTTGAGTCTCCGCAGTTCATTGAAAGCCGTTTCCTGCTTAACGTCTATGCGGGACCGGCTTTCTCTTTGTCTTCCCCACTTGTTGTGGGTGAACGGTGCCTGCCTTTAACATTGAGGGGCGGGCATCTTTTACGTGCATGGTGGCATTGATTACGAAATTCGGTCGCACAGGATCGCGTGTACGGGCTTCCGATGGTGGCGGCCGATGGATTGTATGGGCGGAAATGTGACCACGTCACGCATTCGATGAGTGACAGCAAAAACGGAAGTCATCCTTCACTTTCAGCATCGCAGCGGGAAGTCATGTTTGACTTCCATCGCCGGTCAGGTGGTCTGATGGTGGCGGCGGCCGGTGAGATTTGGACTACCTGCCGACTACCTACGTTTCAGCCGACTACCTACGGTCGCTACCTAAAAACTGAAAAATACTGCGTTTGTTTCAGGTAGTTTGATACGACGTGAGACTTGACGAGACACCAATGCAAGACCACAATACCAATGGAAAGACTAGGTTTTCTACTGAAACCTGTTGCAGTGCAGTCTCTTTTGGGAGCAGGAAGTCGCACGTTCAAATCGTGTCGCCCCGATTTTTCATAAGTGCTTGCCGTTCCGTTACTTACGGAAACCTTCTGATCTTCAGAAGTGCGGTTTGGAATTGGTGTTTACACCTTTTCTACACCTTTTCGTAACGGAACGGCTCATGCGAAAACCTCCGACGTATTCCAAAAATCGTGCCTCTGGACATGCAAAAGTCCGAATCGATGGCCGAGACCATTACCTTGGTCCGTACGGCAGTGAAGAATCCCGAAAGTTATACGACGAGCTCATTGCCCGTTGGCTGTGCTCTGGTCGGAAGCCTGATTCGGTCAACGTGACCATGAATCGGCTGGCAGTTCTCTACATTGAGCACTGCGAACTTTATTACCGCAAGGGCGGAAAGATCACTTCCGAAGTATCAAGCATCCGGTGCGCCCTCAAGATCACTCTCAAACAGTTTGGCCGGTTGTCGGTGGCTGACTTTTCGTCATTGAAACTCCAAACCGTTCGAGAGGCGATGATTGCGGCGGGGTGGGTGCGAACAAGCATCAATCAGCAGGTTCGGCGAATCACCAGAATGCTCCGATGGGGTGTGGAACAGGAACTTGTTCCGGCAGACGTGTACGCATCGTGTAAGGCGCTTACAGGACTCCGATTTGGACGCTCTGAGGCCACAGAGTCTGAGAAGGTGCAGCCGGTCTCTCTGGACGACGTCAACGCTATTGAGGAACTGGTGTCCCGTCAGATCTGGGCCATGATCCAGTTGCAGCTAGTGACCGGTATGAGGCCTGGTGAAGTGCGGTCGGTTCGCCTAAAGGATATCGACCGATCAGGCGACGTATGGGAATATACTCCAGAGCGTCACAAGAACCAGCATCACGGACGTGACCGGCGTGTGTTCATTGGCAGGAAGGGGCAGGAGATCATTCGCCAATTCTTGAAAGCCGATCAGTCGGCACGCCTGTTCTCCCCTCGAGACGCCGAACTGGAACGGAATGAGGATCGACGTGCGGAACGAGTTTCCCCGATGACTCCGAGTCAGGCAGCGAGAAAGCCGAAAGAGAAGCCACGAAAGGGGGCCGGCATCATGTACTCGAAAGACTCTTACAATCGCGCTATCACAAGGGCATGTGAAGAAGCCAGAATTGAGTCATGGACACCGAACCAATTGCGCCACAATGCGGCCACGGAGATCAGAAAGACGTACGGACTGGATCTTGCGAGAGTAGTGCTTGGTCACTCATCGTCCGGGGTAACCGAGATCTACGCTGAGCAGGATTTTGATAAAGCACGAAGTGTGATTGCAGAATTCGGCTAACTAACCATCAGTCGCATGAATAATGAGAGCCCGGTTGCACACAGCGCCGGGCTCTTTCGCGTCATAGCGTTTGAAGTATTTCTGGGAAAGAACACCAGTTGTGCAAAATAGTCTGCGGTGGCGCAATGTTGTGGCGTATATGTCGTACTGGCGAAGATTACGCCCCGGCTGGAATGGATTGAGTCCGCCCGGTACTGAGAAGGACGCATAAGACCTGTCTCCAGCCTTCGCTGTGAGACTTGCCTTGAGCCAGGAATGGCTGGAAGACTCGCTGGCAGTCACCACTGAGTGACATCTGCTGCATGACACGGTCACGCGCGCTGCTGACCGTATGCCCCCTTCCAATTTGCTGAGGCACGCTCGTGTCTTGGCGGTCCCATGTTTCGGAGTAGTCATATGACTGCGTGTTTGGTTGGCGCTGCGCCGCGCGAAGGATTCGCGACGATGAAAGAAGCGGCTGAGTTTATGGCCGTATCGAAATCGTATCTGTATCGATTGCTCCATGATGGATCAATCCCGTCCGCAAAGTTTGGTTCGCAATACCGTGTGCCGTGGGCTTGGTTGCTGGCGCAAGTTCAGAGCGTGACTGCGACAACATCGGAGGTGTCGCAATGAAGACAGTCGAACGACTCGTTGACACGCCAGCCGAACTATTGAAGCCGATCAACTACGCGCGTGCGAAATGGATTCCGCGCCCTGATGGAGGCAATCCGGTTAGCCCGGCAACTGTATACCGATGGATTCGCCGGGGGGTTCACGGCGTCAAACTGCGTGCGTTGTTCTTGCCTGCAGGATGCGTGACGAGTGAAGCTGCAGTGAGAGAATTTCTGGCGGGTGTAGATGATGCAAGGAAAATGGCATCAACAGGCGCAACGCTCATCGACGCATCAGACATGGAGTTGTCGTCTGCGGGACTTATTTGATGGCTCAACACTACTTGTTGAATATTTTTAAAGGAATCAACGTGTCAAACCCATACATCGCACAAGATGTTCTCGATCAATGCCGTGATGCGATGCGTCATGGCAGCACACTCGACACGCTGGCCGGATACCTGCACATCGACACAGAGTATCTCGGCAGGCTCTTGCAATTGCAGACGGCACCGGAGGCCAGCGCAGCACAGCAGGATGACTATCTGTGGCGAGCGCACGACGCATTGGACGCTGTGCTATGAATCCAGAGGACATCGAGTTCATCCGGACGGCACGCGGTGCAAATGTCTCGTGGCACATTATCGCCCGACGACTCGGAAGCACGGTTCAGGAGTGTCGTGAGGCAATTGGGATGCCTACGCAAACGGACGATGCGCGACCGCCGATACAGTGGGATCTGTTCGAAAGTCAGCCAAAAACTGAACGTGTTTCAGATCGCTGAAATGGAAAGTGCGTTCCGGGACACACTTTAGGATTTGCGGGAAGTTTAGGTGAAGATTTTGTCAGGTAACTTTTCAAACGATTCAGGCTTCACATCCTGAACACGCAATCTTATACATGAAAAGACCTCGTCAGTTGGTTCTGACGAGGTCTTTAGAATTTCTGTCGTGCGTTGTGTTCAGCAACCGCGACTGTGACCAGGCGTTAAGAGGCCACCTGATGAGCACACTGTACCAGTCGGACGACGCTTCGTCCAACACGAATCCGCAAAATCTCAAACGTCTCGTGTGTGTCCCTGCGGCACTCAATGCTGAGATTGAGTCGTCTGAGTTGACCGATCTTGCCAGAGCCGTCATCTATCGGATCATCTACCGATACTACATGAGCCGGTCTCGCTGCCAACTGATAAATCAGAAGGTGCTGGACAAGGCCATTAAATCATCTCAGCGGAAAGCGATCACCAATTTTATTGGCGAATCTGAGTACCTCCAGAAGGCGGCTAATGGATCATTCTGCAAGGGATCGCGCTGTATCGCTTACGAGGTCATCGGAATCGACCTAGACGCAAAAAGTCCAGTAAATCAGCGCCAACATAACTATGGTGCTGGGTTTGTTGGTGGGTGTGTGGATGATGGGTACTGTCCTTGGGATGGGTGTGTGTCTGTTGTTTGGAAGTGGGTTGACTTTGGTATGTTGGATCTTCTGATAGTCGCCTGGAAAAAATTGGGGTACGATCAGTCTCGGTTTGATGCCGAATGGAGTCTGTCGCAGGTCGATGCAACTGATATCCCTGAGGATGTGATATTTGAGGCTGCGAAAGCTCGTGTTGAGGAAAAACTCAGTCGAACCGCTGAAGACTATGAGGTCTTGCCGATTGCGGAGACATACGCGGCGACTGTCGATCGATTCGCTGAGCGCCGGATCATTGGCCTATTCCGAAAAGACGGTCGAATCTATTCGTAGGCTACCCCACTGCAGCGGACGATCCGCGATAAGGCAGTTACATTCGACGGACAGAAAGAATCCGTTGATATCAGTGCCTGCTATCCGTGGCTGCTAGCCGCAAATCATCGTCGGTCCCGTATACGAGCCGGTCTCGACACGGCCGAAGTCGATACCCTGATGGATCTCATAGAGAGTGGTGAGCTTTATCCGACCCTCGCAGAGATGGCAGACATGCCGTACGAGACGGACAGCGAAAAACTAAAGCTGAAGCGTGACTTTCAATGCTTTTGCTTGTTCGGCCCGATTGGGTTCCACGGTTTGTGGCGGGCTCTGCAATCAATCTGCCCTGGCGTCTGCCGTGACATCCGCTGGTGGCGTAATCAGGCGGGCGGTGCCACTAGATTGGCTCATATGCTGATGCGTGCCGAGGGTGCCCTGCTGACTGATGGACTGGTCAGGCACATGGTGGCGTCTGGCATCCCTTCTGTGCAGATTTTCGACGGATCGATCATGCCGGCGGGCGCTGCTCCAATGGCGGAAGAGTTCCTGAAATCAGAGTCACGACGGCAATACGGCCGAAGCTGCCGGGTCAAGATTGTTTCCTAATCGTGAGTGGTAGGAGTGGCGTGTAATGCAAGAAGAACAAAGGAACGTAACTGTGAAGCAATCAGCAATCAGACTCGAAGATTTGGCAATCGAGCCACTTAGCGAGCTGTGTAAGGAGGCATACGAAGAAACAGCATGGGCGCTGGAGAATACACTCAAGAAGGCTATCCATTTCGGGCGTCTGCTCTGCATCGCCAAAACAAAGGTTCCGCACGGTAAATGGATATCGTGGGTGGCTGAAACGTTCGAGGATCAAGTCAGCCTGCGAAACATCCAGCGGTTCATGCAGGTGGCAGAATCAAATAAGACGAATCCGTCGCTTTTGGAAGGGGCTAAAAATCTCGATGAGGCGATGAGTCGCGTGAAAGTGAAGAAGACACCAGCCATTGATGTGGTTGTATCGGATCACGACTACGAAAGCGCTTCAGAACTGGCGGAGGAAGTCGGCGTAACTCCGGTGACCACAAACAACGGTGAATCCAACCGACAGATTGCAAAGCGTATAGGCTGTTCCGGCGGGACCGTTGCCAGCGTACGGCGCTCACTTGGGCAAGAGTCTGCTGAACCAGTTAAGCCTGACGACGATGACGTTGATTGTCGCCTATTGGACGACACCACAACGGCATACGGTGAAGCACCCGGCTACACCGTCGTGATCGAGCCACATTTGCAAGCCGGATATATGCATCTCAGCATTCTAATGGACGACGGCAAATGCACATGGACAAAAGGGCGATCAGGCACGATCAAATCCTGCTAATGCTCAACGATGAACTGCCGAACGTCGAAAGCATTTCGTGGGAATTCACTGAGCAGTCGCAGCGTGTTGAACATGCCCTGTACTCACCAGAGCGGGTGGCAGATTCTAAGGATCAGCAACCAAAGGATCTCGCCTCAGAATTTGAGCGATTGTGGAAGAACGCAAGCAAGGCCGAACAGGCTGCTGCCCGTGGTCGTGTAGAAAAACTGATGATGCCTCAGGTAGTGATCGCAAAGCCGTGCAATCCCGATGAGACCGTTCGCGGCAACTTGGTGAGAATCGCCGGCTTCGAAGTACATTCGCAGCTGGTCAAGTTTCCATTGCTCGAAGGCGCTGAGTTCGAGGAACTGGTAGCGTCAATCGCTACCAATGGTTTGAGAAAACGAATCACGATTACGCACGACCATGTTCTGGTCGATGGTCGTAACCGTCTGCGAGCGTGTATCAAGGCGGGTGTTGATCCGCAGTTCGAACTGTTGCCAGAGGATGCTGACTGCCTGCAAGTGATGCTTGACGAGAACGTGTTGCGTCGTCAGTTGAGTATCAGTCAGAGGGCGATGTTTGCCGTTGAGTTGGCGTATGGAATGGGTCGGATGAGCAACTGATATGACTCCCAAAACTGCGAGAAAAGACATCTATTTTGGATGAAGATTTTGTGTGGTAACTTTTCAACAAGAAATCTCTTGAGGAATATTGTCGGCACGATAACGTCAGTGCATGAGCAAGAGACCATCACAAAACGCATCACACGATACGATCGCTTTCTTGCGGCGCGTGGCGCAGCGACTCCGCAAGGAAAAGGACGTCCATCCCGAGTGGCTCAGGATGAAGCTGCAGAGTCGATGTGCTGCACTGTACGCGGAGCTTGGCAACATGCCAGAGGGCACACGGCAGGTTGTGCTGATCGATCGTGATGGATCGTTCGAGCCTGGCAACATTCAATACACGGCTCACTACAGACAGTTCCAATCGCCAGTGTGTGGATTCAGCCCGACGTGCCAGTGTGTGCGGTGCAGGAGTTGGGACACCAAAGTTCGTGCAACGGTGGCACCAGAGCGTGTGAGGTATCACGCATGCCGCGCATGCAGCTTGATCTTCAAGTCCGAAATGTTGGACTACGCAGAATGTTCATCGCAGGTGACGTCAGAGGCAATTGGGATGCCTGAGACCCCTGTTGAGGACCATCCCCGATGGCAAAGAAAATTGACCTAAAAATTGACCATTTGCAACCAGCGACAAAACGATGGTTTCAGCAGGTTTGCAAACAATTCGAACTGGAATCACATCATTTGCGTCTGCTTTTGACCTGCGGCGAAATGTGGGACCGGGCGGCTTCCGCGAGGGTCGCAATCGAGACTCACGGCGTTCTCGTCGCCGATCGGTACGGATGCCAGCGAGCGAATCCAGCTTGTGAACTTGAGAGATCGTCGAAAGCACTGTTCCTAAAATCACTCCGAGAATTGGCACTGGATGTTTCGGCACCAGACGAGTCGCGGGGAACCCCAATTCACGGAAACGCCAGCAGGAGAATCTGACATGCCACGAGTACGGCGAACCGGGAAATCTGACAATCGATGGAATGCTGAACACCGTCGCGTTCTGGAAAGCGGTAACGATTTCTTCGGACTGTTTCGCGATGAGATCGACCAGCACGAATGCTGGCAAGATTCGAAAGGCGAGATCCTGCCCGCATTCATCGCAGAGAATCCAGGACGCAGGCCGCACGGCTGGTGGCAGTTTGAGGCTAAAGCCCGACGCGAACGAATCGACGGAATGCCACATCCGCACGACGTGCCTGGTGGTGATCAGCAAAAACGATTGTTCTTCGGAATCCCGCGAATGTGCGCGATTGCACGGGCGTGCAAGCTGGCCAAAGTGCCGCTGTGGTCACCCAATCGGCTGCGGCACAATGCTGCCACAGAACTGCGAAAAGAATTCGACTGGAAGCCGCCCGCACGGTTCTTGGTCACAGCGAGTCCGATACGACGCAGTGCTACGCGCAATTTGACTTTGACACGCGCGTCGTGTGATTGCTGCAGTTGGCTAACGCTGGAAGTGTGATTACACTGAAGTTTGCAGGGCTAGGCTGATTCCCGAAAAGCGGTTCCCGAAAGCCGCCTGCCCTGCATTTGTTCGTTCTCAGAGAAGCAAGTCGTTTGAGTCTTGCTGGAGGCGGTTAGCTCCCGCCGTTGGAAATCGAGGACTGTTGCGACCTGTTGACGGTCCTCGGTTTCCACCAGCAGTTTTTACAGGTCAAAACACGATGTCAGCAGCGGAACGGCACGCAGAGAATGCGTTAGCGGCGATCGTTCAACTTCTTGAACTTCTCCCGGCCCCGGAGACTTTGCCGCCTGATCATCGAGCGCCCGGAGGTTGGATCTTCATCCAGAAGAAAGATCCGCTGTTTGAGCGTTTCAACGAACTGATCTGCGACATGAACATGGCGGCAAACAGACTGGGATTCGAATCAGTCGTAATCGAACATTTTGCTACGTCGGGGCCAAAGAAGGGCGGTCGTGGGTGCTTTGTGCGAGTTGAGCCGTGGAAGCGACAAATCCGTGCGTTACGCCGGGCGATTCAGAGGGAACTCAGCACGGTATCTGACGATCAGGATGCGGCTGAGAAAGTAGACGTTGAACTAACCACGACGCAGATCAACCAACGAAAGTCTGAGCAGAACAAGTCTGAGCAGACTGAACGTAAGCATACTGATTGCTTCGCGTCCGTTTCGTGGGATGGATCAATATACACATTCACTACAGCACAGCGCGCGGTTGTCGAAAAACTGTGGCAGGCGATGGAAAGTAATACCCTGCGGTTTCAGATACGACGTTGCTCGCAGCGGCAGGCGGTGACGGCAAGAACCTTCGAGATGTTTCGCTCAAACGGAAAGCACCATCCAGCGTGGAGCACGATGATTGTCAGAGTCGGCAGAAACGCCCGTCAACTTTCTCCCAGAAAAACCTGAAAGCCACATTCATCCACACGCAAGCCACATGTGAGCCCCACAAGACTTGTCACTCTCCTGTCATCACTGCTAATCACGCAGATTCGCAGGCATTGATGACAGGAGTTTTTTAATGTCCACAACTAACGCATCCAGCGAGTTGATTCCACTCAACGATGCCATCCGGGCAGAGATCCCCGGCAACAAAAATCCCGCCACGGTCTGGAGATGGGGCACACGTGGCTTGGCAGGTCTGGACGGCCAGCGAATCCGTCTGGAAATTACTTACTGTGGCCGGCAGCCCTGCACGACTCGCGACGCCGTCTGGACAATCCTCGCAGAAGTCACCGCCGCCCGACTCGCAAAAATCGCACGCACTCAGCAGCGGGCGGCAGATGTGACCGACGAAGAACTCGAAGCTGCAGGCTTGCTTAGAAGAGACGCTGAGCGATGAATACAACCACTGCGCCCGACATAATCATCCCCGATTCAATGCTTACCGATTTCTCGGCGATGACGTCACAGGAAATGATCATCGCGACGCTGACCATGATTTGCGGCGATGGCGTTGTTGAGATTCGCTGTCTCGATGCTGCAGGCCGTGGCAAGCGGACAGATTCGGGATACTTCGACAACTACCAACAAGCGGCTGTCGCAGTGCAGCGATACGTCAACGATGGCAAAACGAAGGGCGTTTACTTCGTTCTGAATCCAGTCCTGCCTGAGTTGCTGGCACGGGCTGCGAATCGATTTGAGGAGTGGGCGAAAAACACAACGTCTGATGATGCTGTAACATGCCGTCAATGGCTCTACATCGACTGCGATCCAAAGCGACCATCGGGTATCAGTTCCACGGAGAATCAGGTTCAGCAGGCACTGCAACGCGCGGCTGACATTTCCGAGTGGCTGGGATCGCAGGGACTATGCGAGCCGATCAGTGCAATGAGCGGCAACGGTTCTCATTTGCATTTGCCGATCAGTCTTCTGAATGACAAGAAAAGCGAGTCTCTCGTCAAAGGTGTCTTGAGGACGCTGGACGCAAAGTTTTCAGATGACCTGATCAGCATTGACCAGACAGTCAGCAACGCGGCGAGAATCTGCCGACTGTACGGCACGATCGCACGCAAGGGCGACAGCACAGTCGACAGGCCGTACGAATGGCAAGGCTATTGATTGTGCCCGATTACATTCGTCTGCGGATTGGCGACGTCTGCGACGTGTACGCACTGCGAGCCGTGGCAGCGATGAGTGAGCCGGCGAAGTCCGTCAGTGTTTCGCTGCCGACGGCACTATACGGTCAACATTCGGCGCGGGATCTGAGGCGATACCTTAACGAACACGGGATCGAATACCGGGAAGCGAAAAGCGACCAGGGGTTAAAACTTCAACTGGACGAATGCCCGTTCAATTCTGATCACAAATCGCCTGATTCCTTCGTTGCACAATATGACAGCGGCATGACGATATTTTCGTGCTCGCATGATTCCTGCTCGCAGTACAAATGGGCTGACTTTCGGTTACGAATCGGTGATCCAAAGCAGCCGCAAATATCCTCGACGACACCATTCATCGAAGGCGAACGAGTGCATCTGGACGATCGTGGCAACGTCGGCACGGTTCAGCAAGATGACGGTGGGCCGGTGGTGACGGTGCAGATCGTTGGCAAAAGCGGGAACGCTTGCACGAAGGATTTTCCGCGATCCGAAGTCCAGTCGATTGATGGACCGACGAAAGAGCCGAAAGTGTTCGAAGTCAAATCAGCTTGGGATGCCGTCGCACATCCTGCACGGATGCGTGAATGCGTCATTGAAGGCTTGGTACGCCGTGGTGAAGTCGTCAACGTGGTGGCGTCAACCAAGGTAGGCAAAAGCTGGCTCGCACTCGGGTTGCTCTTTTGCGTCTCAACAGGCCGTGACTGGCTCAAACGTCGTGTTCTCCAGGGCAACGTCCTGTTGCTCGACAACGAGTTGCACGATGAGACGATCCAGAATCGTACGGCTACGGTGGCTCGGGAAATGAATCTCCTGCGGTCTGAATCGCACAGCCGTTTCGATTACATCCCGTTACGCGGCGAATCGGTCAACATCTGAAATCACGGACATTCTGAGCAATTATCAACCAAGGGACTTAACGCTGGTCGTGCTTGATGCGAAATACAGGTTTTTTGCCGATGGAATGGAAGAGAATTCAAACGACGATCAAACGAAATTCCATAACGCCGTTGACTGGCTCGCCAGGCAGTTGGATTGTGTGATCATGTTGGTTCACCACAGCACGAAGGGGAACCAGACTGGCAAGGGCGTTACCGACGTCGGCAGCGGCGGCGGGAGTCAATCACGTGCCGTTGACTGTCATCTTGTCATCCGACCGCACGAAAACGAAGGTCTCGCTGTACTCGATGCCGCAGTGCGTACATTCGCCCCAGTTGAGTCTCAGACGATCAGCTGGGAATTTCCGCTATGGTCGGTCGCGCACGACGTCGAGCCGATCCTGAAGCAGGACAAGAGCCGTGGCGACAGCAGGCAGGAAGCAAAAGACAAACAGGCGATTGCAAAATTGACTGAAATCTTTAGTAAGTACGATTGGCCATTGACTCGGTCAGTTCTGCGGAAGGAAACAGGCTTCAATGCAGACAAGCTGAATCGGTTGTTGCGAATTGGAATTGATGACGGCGTATTTCAGTCGGCAGGTGAAAAGACGGCGCACAACGGCGCACAGGCAGACCTGTTTTCTCTGGTTGAAGCCGATCAGGGGGGGACGGTACGTGAACGGTACGCGAAGGGTACGCGAAGGGTACGTACCGTTCGCAGCGGCGTACCCTTCACGAACAGAACGAACGGTACGGACGGCCCTATAAAGGGGCCGTACCGTACCGTTCGGATCGTTCGGGATCTGAAGGGTACGGTTTGGCGTACAGTTCCGAGAGGACGCAATGCAAATGCACCTGAACCTGAAGGCGGACAAGACCGTTCGCGCCGGTATTCTGGTGACGGCTGCGAATCGGTCACTGTCGTGAGGCCACTCACTTCAGACGATCTTGCATTTACGAGCAATTCTGGCACAATGACGCCATGCCGAACGGGCCGGTAAAATGTACAGCTCGGAGTAGAATATCCCCCCACCCCCAGCGACTTCGCAAATGAGCGATGCGGCGCGGCTTCGTGGTTCGACGTTTGAATTCGTCGAGCAACCCAAACAAACTCAGATTACTGAGTCACTTTCAGTCTGGATTCTATTTGCGACATCTGACAACAGATGCAACACACTTTTCATCAACGACGTTCAGTTCTTGGAACGGCATTCACAGTTCGCCCTCCCTTGAATATGCGAAGCACCTCGCAAATCTCTTTCACTGTCCACTCGTGGCATCGAGCCGCGGGGTCTTTTTTGACGCGGGCCACGGCGCCCGGAGGTTTTTCAAATGTTGAATCCTCAGCAGCAAGAGTTGGTCGGGGAGCTTCTTGGTATCGTCGGGTTCCTCGCAGTGATCGCAGCGGCGTTGCTCTGGAGATTAGGCGGTTTCCGGCGAGTGGGCATCTTTCTCCTCGTCTGCGGAGTCATCGCCATTGTTGCCGGATTTGTTGTAGCCAGCTTGTGGGTGTTCGGGATTGGGTGGGGCGCTGAAGAGTCCCAGAGCGGACTTGAAGTATTCCTTCTCGGCTGTCAAAAGTATGGCAGTCAACTAGCCAAAGTCCCCGCTGAACCAGACCGTGTGATTGCATAGCGCATCGCCACCGCGAACAATGTCCGAGTGATGTACTTGTGCATGAGAGAGTCTCCGAGAATGGCACGGGAGCAATGGCCTTGAGACCTAAAAGCACCATGAATCAGATACCACGGCCTCAATCCCCGCAGCGATGGAGTTGTCCCAACTGAGATTTCCAAATTTCAATGTCAATTGGTGTTTTTGACCGTCTTTTAATAGCTCGAAGATTTGAACTCCAATATCTTCTCCTTTCCCGGTGTAGCCTGTAAAATACCCCTCAATGTCGCCAAACTCCTCTTCACACCCAATAATGACGAGGGAAAACCGAGCGTTTGAATATGCTGGTGTAACGAAGTCACCAAGTTGAGCGTTGACGCGAAGCGTGATCGTGCCACCTCCTCCAAGCGGACAATCCCTGGTCGCGACGCAAATGAGAAACCTCTTTTTCGAAGGTTGTTAACCAACTTTTTTCGTCGGCACCAGATTCCCTCAGCACTTCTGGTAAATTGCCTCGACAAAAAACACTGCACGACCATTACGTCAACGAGCTGAAGGATCTTCTTCCGAGACTGAGCGCCCGCGAGACTCTCGGCATTGCCTTACATCAACCCACCGATTGCCATCAACACAAAACACACGATCGTCGCTCTCATCAAAATGCTCCTGGGTGCCAAGGGGATTTCAGTTTCAATTCCTCAATCAGAATCGCTGCCGACCGCCGCCCGGCAAACGCCGTCCGCTGTATTGCCAGATTACCAGTGTCCTTCAAATACGTTGCCGGGAGATCGACAATCTCCACCCCAAGCGATCCGGCTCGCCTGGCCGCGTCTACAGCGTCAAGAAGTCCGACGTGAAAACGTGCGACTTGGCGAACGCTCAACTCGGGGCACGTTAGTCGTGCCAGACTCAACTACGCAAGTGTTCACGACCGGTTCGAGTCCGACTTGAGGACCTTTCTCGACCGAATGCAGAACGATGACTCCTAAAACGCCCTGCCACCGCCGGGGCTCGGTGTGCACAAAATAGGGACAGCATTGGCCCACCGTTGTTCCGCTTTCTGAGCAAGTCGACTGTTTTGCCACCGCACGGCACGAAGGTTGCTCTCTTTAGTGAGGTTCCATTGGCCACGAATAAGGAAGAAGTCCATGTGCCAGACCCACAATCGATCAGGCAGCGGCAGAGTCAAGCTGTTGATCGCCGCGTACGCCACGATGTTCATGGGCCTGAGTGGCTTTTTTCAGATGATTTACGCCGGAGATGAAGTCGGCTGGAGGTGCGATGGAAAAGGCAAATTCACAGCCACTGATTCTCCCACTCGATGGTCGCGAGAAAACGGGATTGCGTGGAAGAGTCAACTCCCCGCGACAAGCCTCGCATCACCCGTCGTGGCTGGTGACCGCGCGTTCGTCATGGCAGAACCCAATCGCTTGTTATGCTTCCGTGTACTCGATGGTGAATTACTCTGGGACCGCGCCCATGAGTATGATGCGATCTTTGGTCCGGAGAAGGCAAACGAGATCAAGCAGCAACATGCCGAGTCACAAAAGGTTCGCGAGCAAATTGCCGAGGTGGAAAAAGAACTTAAGTCTCGGCAAGACGCCGACCCAAACTCGGCAGACATTTCATCGATTCAGGATCGTATCCGCGAATTACAGCGTCGCGACGAGCAACTGACGGTCATTCCGCCACCACAAGGCGATTCAACGGGAAATACGGCCAGCACTCCCGTTTGCGACGTCGAGAATGTTTACGCCGTACTTGGGAATGGAATCGTTTCGTCGCACCGCCTGGACGGGCAACTGAACTGGATCCGACTTGTCGGCAAACCAATGCCGAGGCACAGTGCATCTCCGCTAATCGCTGGAAACCTTCTGATCGTTCACTTGCGACAGCTCGTTGCACTTGACCTACGTTCCGGTGAAGTCGTCTGGAGTGCCGATACACCACCACGCAATGGGACACCCGTAGCGCTGAAGGCGGGAGAGAACGCAGTCATTGTTACTCCGGCGGGTGCCATTGTCCGGGCCGAGGATGGACAGGTGTTGGCGAAGGATCTGTTCGATCTCGCCTACTGTTCACCGACAGCCCACGAAGGAGTTGTATACGCTGTGGAAAAAGGACGATTTCTGGCGATCAAGTTGTCCCCCGACGAAGATAAACACTTGATCCGGACCGAGGTACTTTGGGAAACGCGCGGAGCTCAAGAAGATCGCCTGGCATCGCCAGTGGTTCATGAAGGACTTCTCTTTTCCGCCACCGGTAGCGGAATCCTGGATGTGGTTGACATAACGACAGGAAAAGTAATCAAGCGAAAGCGAATGCAATTAGGAGACGGCCGAGTTGACGCCAGCCTGTCACTCGCCAACGACCTCCTCTATATCCAGAGCACCAGCGGAACAACGTTGATTCTTACGCCGAGCCCCGATTGCCCGGAGGTGGCACGAAACGAAGCCGATGGCTCGAGTAGCTCTCCATTTTTTGTCAACGAGCGACTCCTGTTCCGCACCCCAACTCACATTATCTGTATCGGCGATAAGGCGGTCACCGCAGGCGCACGGGATCGCGCTAACGAAGAATAGTCCCTGATCGTTCGTCTCCATCAGGATCATGCACGAACGACTCGGTCTCGATCCTGCAGCGCTGGAGCGTCTCGAGCAACTGGACGGAGC
>JBBJME010000174.1:0-14604 GCA_037719765.1 Planctomycetaceae bacterium | reverse complement strand
ATTTCCGTGTCGCATCGCCACTCCATGTTTCGCCTTCATGGACAGCCAATGCCAGTTTGGGGTCGAACGTATCGACGTGTGAAACTCCACCGTCCATAAACAGAAAGATCACATTCTTCGCCGGGCCGGAAAAATGCGCCTGCGAACTTATTGCACCAAAGCCATATTCCTGACTCAACGCCGACCACGCCAACATCCCGAACCCAGTGGCGCTGCTCTGAAGTAATTGACGACGGCTGAGCGGTGCAGGGGCTCGACCGGGGCAGTGAGAACGGTGACGGGAAGTTTGTGGCATGGTCACGGTATAAAAATGAACTCTTTGAAGTTGAAGACGGCGTGAGCTGCATCTTTCCAGATTGATCGGTTGGTAAGGATTTCTGCAGGGCTTACATTGTGAATTGTACCGAGATCGCTGATGGTGTGCTCAAACCGCTGAAGTTCGGACGACGAAGGCAAGCGCCCGAATGCGGACTTGAACATTCGCGTAAGACGCTGAGAGACATTCATGCTGCCATCCGCGACGAGTGATTCCGACCAGCGATCTGCCATTGCCAGCACGAATGGATCATTCAGCAGCGCCAGACTCTGAGCAGGCACGTTCGACGCATCGCGACGTCCCTGAGAAATCTTGCCGCCAGGCAGATTGAATGCGTTCAGAAACTGCGCGGCTTCCATCAATTGAAACTTGATGTAAATGCTGCGCCGCCCGTCTCCGTCGAGCGGCCCGATGTATAATCGCTTTTCAGTATCAGCCAATTCTCTGTACGGATGAATGCTCGGCCCATACATCGTTTGATCCAGCCGCCCGGACACTGCCAGAATGCTGTCGCGAATGACTTCCGCTTCCGCTCGCCGTGCGGGATACCATGACAACAATAAATTGTCCGGATCTTTTTCGCGACTGTCTGCCGCTGGCGCGGCCGATGACTGGAATGCGCGACTGAGTACCAGTGAACGAATCATTCTCTTCATCGACCACTCATTGTTGACAAACTGCATGGCAAGGTGATCGAGAAGATCCGGATGCGAGGGCAGTTCCCCGACATGTCCAAAATCGTCCGGCGTGCGGACAAGCCCGTTCCCGAATACCCAATACCAGACCCGATTCACCATGACGCGAGATGTGAGTGGATTGTCAGTTCCGACGATCGCCTCTGCCACCATCGCCCGCCCGCTGCCTTCGGTCCGTGTCGGAATTATTGATCGAACATACCGAAGGGCTGACTCATTCCCTGGTTCCGATCGATTCGACTCAGCAATCCGCAATACTGCCTCCAGATAACGACGCTCAACGACATCGCCAGGCTTCGCATATTCGCCCCGCATCAATACCGGCTGATCAAACCCCGGCCCTTCATCGGTCATCCCGGGCATGGTTGTTGGCAACTGAATCTGATTCGCTTCGATGTCGCGAAACTTTGCGATCAGCTCTGCCAGCCGTGGCGTCGAGTCCGCTCGATTGGACAGTATCCCCTTTGCCAGGAACCATTCGAGCCAGCGAACATCGTCGTTTGTGATGTCGAACAGTTTGAACCTGGTCACAGCATCCGCCGCGATCGTCGCATAGCGCTGAGCTGCCTGATCCAGTGACTGTACGGCATTGCCATCGTAAAGCCTTGCCAAAAATGCAGCCTCGTCGCGCGGCGTTTCGGCTCCGTCATGAGCCACCACTCGTCGCACGCCCCACCATGTGCGAGGATTCTTTGCGTGGTCATTGAACGGAAGTCGCTGGTTCTCTGTATCTTTGCTGAGTGTACCCAGCGGATCGGGAAACTTCGGGTTGTCCCAGAACGTCAGCAGTTCCGCATACGGATGCAGCGGCTGAGTGCCTTCCTGAAAATCGACCGTGATCCACGTCCAGTCCGGATGATGAATTGAATGCTGATTCGTATAGTTCAGCTGACAATTGTTGAAAACCAGGCGAGCCAGACTGAATCCGCCGCCCATAATTTCGAAGCTCACCTTTCCATGTGTCCGCTGCAACGGCGGCGACCGAAACGCTCCGTTCAATTTGTCCGACAGCCCAAACGTGAAGACCCCGGCCGACAGTACGTGCCGAATGGCCGAATCACCTTCTGTTGCGACGCTGAAGTCGCCGGGATGCCATTTCGGATCGCGGAGCCCCATGCCGTCAGTCGTCCATTCAGCCTTTTCGCCGTCTCGAAAGTCCGCGACGGTGGTAAATTGCGCCGTGTTGAAAGCGGCGTGCTCACCGGATTTCGCTGTGTATTCTGTGGCGGCGGACTGCCATGTCTCGGCGACCCTGGCATCTGGCGACTCGGCAGTTTTCTTCAATCGGCTCCACGGAAAGAGCGGATCCGTCGCGATGGGCGTAACATCGCCCGCCACAGCCAGAAGCGCGTTAAGCCTGTTCGCGTCCAGCGCAGCAGCATCACGCTGCCAGATTTCCGAAAGTTCCGTTCGAATGGACTTCTTCAGTTCCGCAAGATCGGCCATGGCCGCGGCGTTGACGGTCGCGTCATCCAGTGTGTGCTGAACCGATCGCGAACTGCGAAGAATCCCCAGCAGCGCGTGGTAATCCTTTGTCGAAACAGCATCGATCTTGTGATCGTGACACCGAGCACATGCCACCGTCGTCGCCTGGAATGCTTTTGTGAGCGTATCCAGCTGATTGTCGACGACGTCGTAACCAATGCTGCCGAACAGTACGCAACTGTCGTGATTCACTTCGCCGAAACGATAAAAGGCGGTCCCGATCACTGATTCATTAAATCGCCCCGACACATTGTGACGAGGAGCCGCTAACAGATCGCCCGCGATGTGTTCACGCACAAACTGATTGTACGGCACATCGTCGTTGAACGCTCGAATCAGATAGTCACGGTAACGCCACGCATACGGGACATCGTAATTCCATTCGTTGCCGTGTGTTTCCGTAAAGCGCACGACATCCAGCCAGTGCCGCGCGAACCGTTCGCCGAACTGCGGGGCTGCCAGCAAACGATCAACCAAATGTGCATACGCAGCGTTGCGATCCTGTTTGCAGGCTTCAACGAACGCAGCGACGTCGTTTGGCTGTGGAGGCAATCCGGTCAGTACAAGAGTAGCGCGGCGGATCAGTGTTTCCGGCGCAGCCAGTCCGACGGGCTCGATCCCCTCCGATCCCATTCGATGCCGCAAAAACCGATCGATCGCGGAGCCGCTCCATGCGACATCTTTGACCTCCGGCACCGGTGGATCAGTCACCGGCTGCAGGCTCCACCATTGACGCCGCTCCGTAAACGTTTCGTCCCACGTTTTACGAATCGCTGCCACACCGACATCCGTGCGTGGATCGAATGCACCGCTCTGCACCCAGGTTTCGAGATCCGCAATCTCCGCCGCCGTCAGCTTGCCACCGGCGTCCTTCGGAGGCATCTGCACATCAGGATTATCCCAATGCACGGCTTTGATGAGCAAACTCGCAGCCACATCATTCGGTACAATCGCCGTCCCGGAATCACCACCGACTTCCCATCCCGCCTTTGAATCCAGCAGTAATCCACCGTTCCGTTCCGTCGAAGCGCTGTGACATACATAGCAACGATTGATCAGCAGTGGTCTGATGCGGGATTCAAAAAAATCGGTTCGCTCATCTGCATCGACGAAAGCATTGCTCAGCAGCACTGTCGCTGCAGCAAGAAGCGGCACGAGGCGTAGCAGGGATCGTGTCATCAAGGCGATGTTGAGCATATTCATGTTATCATTTTAAGAATGCAGCTATCAATTCCTCAATCGCCGCATCCGGCATCGGAGCGACGTCACCGATCACGCGGGAATTGATCACGGCTTCGGCGGTCGACTCCAGAACTTCAAGCCGATCGAAGGCATCCAGCACCGTCGAACCGGTCACCAGCACGCCGTCATTTTCAAGGATTGCAGCAGGGCTGCTCACCGATACAAAATCTGCGATCCCGCCGCCCGCATTGTACTGCACACCGTACGGAACACGTTGCACGTCCCGCAGAAAGATGTAGCTTTCCGGAATCGTGCGAGCGTCAAAGGCGGCATGAGTGATACTGAACGCTGTAGCATTCACCGGATGTGCGAACACGATCGCATTGATTCCGGGATGCTTTCGATAGATGGCGTGATGAGCCAGCGTCGCTCGGCTGGGCGTCCTGTCGGCTTCGGACTGTGCATTCCGCACCAGGACAAAATCACTGATCTCCAGTGTTTCACGGTCCTGCTGCGAAGGCGTGATCAGAAAGCTGTCAGCATCGAGACGAACTGAAAAGCTGCCTTCGGTGCTGATGAGCAATCGCTGACGGCAGCCCCGCCGAACGAATGCACTCAGTTGGCGTCGCAGTTCCTTTTCCTGCGACGTCGCCGCGCTGGTTCAAAACTTTCCAGACGCCCGTTTCGCTGCTGAGCTGTTTCCAGTTGTGTATCGGTCAGGTAATTCACGTCCCCTAAATGCCGCCCCTTGATTACAGTTTTGCCGGCAAATTCAAACGCTTCGAAACGCTGAAAGGCATGTGACAATGATGTTCCCCCAACGACGACGCCGTGATTTTCCAGAATGACGCAGTCACTGCCCGCTGCAAACGTCGCCGAAATGTTCTGTCCCAGCCTGCTGCTGCCCGGAAGTGCATACGGCGCAAAACCCGGCTGTCCGCAGACGAAGTACGCCTGATGAAACAACCGGGTATCTGGAACCTGTCGACAGATGCTGAAAGCCACCAGGGCAACCGGATGCGCATGCACGATGGCCGAGATATCCGGACGAGCGTCATAGATGGCGCGATGAAACGGATACTCAGACGAAGGCCGATGTGGGCCATCCACAGTCCCGTCCAGCCGGACGCACACAATGTCATTTCTCGTCAGGCTTCCCTTGTCGATGCGTGCGGGTGAAATCCAGACGTCGCCGTTGTCGTCTCGAATTGACAGATTGCCCCCGGACGTCGTCGTCATGCGATACCGATAAATGCGATCCATCGTCTGCATAATTGCGTCACGAGGATGCACAAGATCGCGATGCAACATCAATCAACTCCGCCGGAAGCCACGAAAAACACTCGATCACAATTTGATCACGAGCACAGTGTACGGAGATCGCCACACGTGGTCCAGGCCAGCGCGTCGCAATGGATTTGAATCCCCGGATGATTCACTGGCCTTGCAAATCTATTCATTTTAGAATCACACTGCAGGCAACTCTCTGACATCCCCTCACTTTTTGGACTGGAGACTTCGCATGGGCCGGAATCGAATGGCGTTTAATATCAGCGCAGCACTTGTCCTGTCAGTTCTTTTCAGCTCTTCCGTTATGGCGCAGGCCACACGCACCTGGGTATCGGGTGTAGGGGACGATGCCAATCCCGGCAGCCGCACTGCCCCCTGCAAGACTTTTGCCGGGGCGATCTCCAGGACTGCCGCGGGCGGCGAAATCAACTGCCTTGATCCGGGTGGATTCGGTGCCGTCACAATCACCAAAGCCATCACGATCGATGGCCATGGAACCCTGGCTTCTATCCTGGGCGCAGGGACGAACGGCATTGTTATCAACGCCGGCGCAAGCGACGTGGTGACGATTCGCAACATTTCGATCAACGGTGCAGCATCAGGATTGAACGGCATTGGTTTTATCGCGGGCGCGGCGCTGCACATTGAGGATTGCGTCATCTTCAACTTCTCACAGAAAGGGGTCGACTTTGCGCCGACCGGCGCCAGCCGATTATTCATCAGTGACACAATCATTCGCAACAATAACAACGCGGCCAATGGCGGCGCGGTCCGTCTCGCGGCCGGTGCCGCCGGCAGTGTGGTCGCGACCATGGATCGAGTGCGGATGCATGGAAACACATTCGGGGTTTTCGCTGCAGTTCGCACAACGGCCATTGTCCGCGACAGCGAGATCTCATCCAATACGGCAAACGGCATTTTTGCCTCCGGCAATGCGTTGGCGCCGATCAGCGTTCATGTGGAGGACACCTTGATCTCGGATTGTCAGGCGCGAGGGATCAGATCGGATGGCAGTATGTCAACGATTCGGATCAGCAACGACACAGTGGTCCATAACTTCACCGGTTTGGCAGTCAACAGCGGAGGCAAAATCGTATCTTTCGGCAACAACCGAATCGAAGGAAACATGACCGACGGCGCGCCGACGTCTACGATCGTGCTGAAGTAAGCCCGAGTCGTCGATGCGGTTGAACTCCCCGGCGGACAGGACTTGGTGCATGGCATCATGTTCCGGCCGGGGATCAGATCGGGACTGCAGGTGAAGAATTCTGCAGCAAAGGATCACGTGATAAACACAGCGAGGCCTGTCAGACTCATATCGACAGGATCAGCCCAATTCAGGGGGGCTACTTCAGAAGGCTCCCCCCATCCTAATCCCAGGCCAGCAGATCGTTCTCTCCGATAGTGGCGAACAGGTCGTCGATCAGGTTTTCGTCACCCACCGACATGCGCACCTCGTTGACTTGCTTGAGTACCGCTGCAATGGCCCACGACGACCGAAAACGATTTAAGTCACGGAGCAAGTTTTTTCGGGCCGCGTGCTCAACCCTCGCTCGATGCAGATCGGTGAATCAGGGACGCATCCGGCTGGAGCACCGCCGCCGTGACCCTGGTGTCGCCATGAGCCTCCAAGCCATAGTGACGCAGGCGGGCGTCGAGTGCCAGAACGGGACGGTCTTGCTTCACTCCCCGATCGTTGTCATTGGCGAGAGACGGGGCGACGAGCCCGCTGGACTGGGTGCTGAAGCCACTGCTGCTGCCAGTGATGGCAGACGAGGTGACCGGAATCGCCACCGGTGGATCAGCGATGCCTTGCGGTGCGAGGTTGGTCGATGCCAGCTTGAACGAAGCCCCACGGTGCCCGCCTGAGGTCAAGCTGCGTGCGTTGCCGTACTCGTAGACGCAGTCGCTTGACTCGTCGACGATCCAGAGACTCTGCGACGCCCCCGACGGATCGAGCGTGATGCCCGTTGGTTTGCAGTTAGCTGCGGCCAGCGTCCACCTGCCATTCTGCGTCAATCCCGTCGTGGTTGCCGCTGCTGTCACGAATGATCGCGAAGCAGTAGACGTAATCTGTGCCGCCCTCTGTGACCACCCACAGATTTGTGCCATTGGTCACGATGCCTTTCAGGTTGCCGCTCATCGAGAGCGTGAAGTTCTTGTCGGCCTTGTCGGTCCCGCTGGTGTTGCCTGCCGCGTTGTCATACCAGTGGATCTTACGATCACGGTCCGCCATCCACAGGTCACTGCCATCGAGCGTGATCCCTTCCGGTTCGCTGCCCGGCCGTCAGCCTTCCACAGACCCTGTGCGGTGCCATTGCCGTTATAGACGTTGACGTACTTGTCCTTGTCCACCACCCACAGCTTGCTGCCGTCGGCGTTGGACGCCACGTCTCGCGGATCCGTGGTGCCGGATTGCAAAACGGATTTGCCGAGCGACGCACCCGTTGTCGAATACCTGAAGGTGTCATCCACTCCGGTATCGACGACAAAAAACTTTGTCGCGCCAGCAGCAGCTGGCCCCACCAACACTGTGGCACTGTTCACTGCAGCGACGGTGCTGCCATTGAGCATGGCCGTCACCACGGCAATGTTCGTGACTTCCCCGCCGCTGGCGGTCGGGACGAACGAATTTACACCCAGTTTCGACGGCGAGTTGTGCTGGTCGAAGATCGACAGGCTGCCGAAGCCCGCAGTTCCAAAGGCAGCCGCCTTGACGGTGAACGAATAGCCGTTGATATAGTCCCAGTTTGAGTCGCCAAGCGGAGAGTTTGCTGTCTTCGTGGTGTAGCCGGCACGATTCAGGTTGACCTCGAGTGTACTGTCGAAGTTATAGAGGTTCGAAGAGGTACCAACCGAAATGCTGCCGTCGCCGCCCGTGACGCCAAGCGAGCGGTAACCCGAGAAGCTGGCGTACTCGCCCGCTGTCTCCTGTGTGCTTGAAGCCGTGACGTAGTCCATGTAGAACTTCATCACGGTCGCACCGTTCTTGTTCTTCAGTTCGAAACCCGCCTTGTCGCTGCCGACCAGGTCGTTGAAGGTGTGCGTGCGGTTCCAGGTGGGCGCGTAGCCCGAGGCCGCGTAGTTATTGTCGTTGACGTTTGTACTCTGCCGGTAAGTGATCCGGAAATCGCCGTTGGCCAGCTTCTGGCTCGTCAGCATGCCGGCCGGGCCTGTATAGCCATTGACGTTATTGGCCGTCAGCTGGATCGGCGGTGTCACCGTCGCCGTGTAAGTCCAGGTCTCGCCGGGATCCAGTGTTCCGACATTTACCGAGTCACCGCTGACCTTGGCCGGACAGAAGTCATCCGTCGGGTCGCTCGGCGTGCCATTGTCGTCCTTGACGACCACATTTGTCAGGGCCGTTGTGCCGCCGTTCGACACCACATACGTATAGGTCACCGATTCACCGAATGCCGCCGTGGTTTTGTCGGCGGTTTTCACCAGCGAAAAGCCAGGAGCCGAGACGATGTAGCCGAAGTCGAAGTCCCTCCGGTTCTGGCCAGCAGCCAGCTCGCCCACCGCTGTGTTGAGCGTTGCCAGACCATCAAGGTCGTAGGTCTGGACGTCGTTGGCAGGCAGCGTGGTTACATCGACCGTCACGAAGTATTCGCCCGCCGGCAGGCCGGAGAATTTGTAGAGATTCCGTCAACGCCCAGTGGTCATGGAAGCCGTGTAGTCGATTGTGCCGTTCATGTCGAAGTCGCCAGTCAGATTCACTTTGACGCCGACAATCCCGGGCTCGCCCGCGTTCTGCACGCCGTTGGCATTGCTGTCGAGCCAGACACGGTCGCCGAGCGAACCCAGTGCGCCAGCGATGATCGAGACCGTCGCGTCATTGTCGTCGGTCACAATGATGCCATTTCCGGTGCCCGTGACCGTCGCCGTATTGACCGAAGCACCACCCACGACATTGGGGATATACGAGTTGCTGCCACCCGTCTTAGCCGGGGAATTGTGCTGATCGAAGATCGTGACGCCGCCAAAGCTTTTCGTCGTGAGGCCGATTTGTCGATGACGAAGGAATATCCATCGATCACTTCCCATTTGGAATCATTGACCGGAGAATTGAGAGTCATGGCTTTGTAGGCCACACCATTGTTGGCAGTTCCCGCTTGATTCATATTTGTTTCGAGAGTACTGTCAAAGTCCTTCAGCACTGCCGAATTGCCGGATATGAAACTGCCGTCACCGCCGCTGAACCCCAGCGACTGGTAGCCGGAAAACGCGGCATAGCCTTCGGTGTTGGTGCCGGCCAGGGTGATGTAGTCCTGGTAGAACTTCGCCAGCGTCGTGCCATCGCTGTACGTCACCAGGAATCCAGCCTTGTCGCTGCCGGTCAGGTCGCTGAACTTGTGGGTTTTTCCTTGTGACGTCCAGCCAATATCGGAGCCCGTGCCGTAGGTGTTGTCGTTGAAGTTGTTGTCCTGGAGGTAGAAGACGCGGATATCGCCATTGTCCAGCGTCACGTAGCCCAGCACGCCTGAGCTCACCGGCGTAGCGCCGGACGACGTGGTCACCGTCATCATCACCGGCGGGATCACCGTGGCGCAGTACTTCCAGACTTCGGTCTTGTCCAGCTTGCAGTCGCCATTCAGGTCGCCGATGTTTTTGCCAATGTACGGACCGGAGGTCTGCAGGGTCGGCGTCGGGGTGAAGTCGTCACCTGGAAAGTTCGGCGTGGCGTTGTCATCCGTGACGAAGATGTTGCTGAGCGGTACGCCACCTGTATTGCTGACCGAATAGCTATATTTCACGGGAGTGTTGGGGGCCACGATGGTACTGCCGACGTCTTTGATGATCGCGATACCCGGGGTAATGGATTCTTGTAGTGGCTCAGGTCGCAATCAGTGGCACCAGGCACCGTCACGACTCCTTTGTTTGCATAAACTCCAGGGACGGATGGTTTAATTGTCAGGTTTTGGATCTTAAATTTGTCGTTCGCTGTCGCTGTCGCTTCGTCCACACGGGCCGCGATGATCAGCACGTTGCCCGAGAAATTCGCGGCGTTCAGGTCCGCTGTCCGAGTGGTCGTTGAACTCGTCAAATTGACTTCCGTAAATCCCATGCTGCTGAGAAGCGAATCGCTGAGCGTCAGGTGATTATTGAAGGGATCTGTTTTTGTGCCGATCCAGTAAGTCAGATCGCTGTCGGTCACGACGTATCCCAAAAAGGCCGCGTCAACGATCACACTTTGAGAGAATTCAAAGAGCACGTAATTGTCACGTCCTCCCACGTTATCGACCGTGTGCCGATCGCTGCTTCCATCGCCTTCACTGCTATCCGTCACACCCAGCCCACCCCCGTAACGGCCAATGTAAGCCGTTGACCAGACACCGCTGGTGTCAACTCGACTAAAGGCGCTGGCTTTGACCGACAGCGAACCCGCAGAAAACGTCCGAATGTTGCCGTCTGACCCGTCCGTGGCACTGCTGCCCTGGAAGTCAAACGTCGTCGACGCACCGATGCCAGGGACAAGCACTGTCTGTACGATCCCGGTCGCCTGATACAACCACATTTCGCCCGGTTCGAGAATGTTATCCGAATTACCTATGTACACGCTGCCGAACGTGATTTTTCCATTGGTGGTGCTCAGATCATCGCTGGCGATACCAAGCGTCCCGTTGTCATCGGACACCACGACTTCGGCGAACGCAAAGGCTACGTTGCCAGTGTTGGTGACTTTGTAAGTCCAGTTAACCGTCCCCGAAGTCAGGACGGGAACATAACACCGTTGGCAGTATCCTCATTGTCGTAGTTGGGAGGGATTGGGTTTGTGTTCGATGGACCGTTCGTCGTCTTCTCGATATCAATGCGGGATTAGCAGGCACGTAGTATCCAGCATCGACTGTGTCGTTGTACTGACCGCTGATCAGCGTGTAGATCCCGGTCTTCCTGTGCTGACATTGGCATCTGAGTCGGTGGTATCTGTGCCGGTGTCAGCAACCGTACGGACATAGCCGACGGCCCAAACGTGACCTTGTATTGGCCGGGAACCAGTCCGCTGAACTTGTACGCTCCGTTGTTGATGCCGTCGTTGGCAGTGTTCTGCATCGCACTGGTGTCGTCGCCCGTACCAAAGGTTCCGTCCAGTCCAGCACCCGTCAGCGTCACCTGTACCCCGTTGAGGCCTGGCTCTCCGAGGTTTTGCTGTCCGTCGCCGTTCGTGTCGATCCAGGTGTAGTTGCCGATCGAAGCGGGCCGGTAGGCCCCTGCATCGACGGTTGAGTTGCGGTCGCCGAGGTTTAGGACGTAGATCCCTGTCGTCCCGGTCATGGGATCGGCGTCGCTGTCCCTCGTGTCATCTCCGACGTTGGGAGTTGTGAACACGTAGCCAGCTGGCAGGTTCGAGAACGTCACCTGATACTGGCCTGGATCCAGGTTAGCAAAGAAATACGCGCCATCATTCGTACCGTTGTTGCCGGTGGTCGTGAAGATGATGGTATCGTCTCCAGTGCCAAACTGGTTATCGAGCCCGGCCCCGATCAACGTCACCGTGACGCCGTTGATCCCCGGCTCGCCCGGGTCCTGCCGGCCGTTGCTGTCCTGATCGTCCCACACGAAATCGCCAAGACTTGGCAGGCTGAGAGAATTGTAATAACCCGCGTCGATCGTGTCGTCGTACTGGCCGCCGAGTAGTTGGTAGACCACCGTCATGCCGGTCATAGGGTCCGCGTCACTGTCGCCTCGATCATCATCAGAGCCAGGATCGGTGGAATTCGGCGGACTCGCAAAACTGAACCCCGGCGGCTGCACGAACTGCACGGAATACGCCCCAGGCACGATGTTCGTGAACCAGTACATTCCGTCGGCATCAGTGGTCGTCGTATCGATGATCTGACCGAGATCATTCTTCAGATTGACTGTGACATTCGAAATGCCGGGCTCCAGCGTATCCTGAATTCCGTCTGAATCCAGATCGTTCCATACAAAGTCACCTATGGCTGCCCGTTGCGTATATCCAGCATCGACGGTGTTGTTGGTTTCGCCGTCACCCAGCGTGTAGATCTGTGTAATCCCTGTGCCCACGTTTGCGTCAGAGTCGATCGTATCATTCGCTCCGACGTTTGGCGCCGTGCGCGTATACCCGGTGACCGGGTAGAAAGTGACCTTGTATTTGCCTGGATCACCAGTGTAAGAGTATAGACCACCGCCAGCGGTCGTGAGACCAACGATGGGATCTTCACTACCATCAAAAATGCCATCCGGACCCGCATAGAAAATGTCCACGGCGACCCCGTCGATGCCACTGAGCCCATCGTCCTGAATGCCGTTGTCATTGGCGTCATTCCACACAAAGCCTTCCAGGGTGGCCGTTAGCAGCAATCTTGACTCAAGAGATTCAGCTTTTGCATTTTGCCTTCTCTTGCCAAACCCAGACCTCCGCTTCGTTGCCAGACGCTCAAAGAACGATCGAATACTAAATGCTTTTTTCATGTTCCGTTCTTCAATCAAGTGGAAATGGGTAGACACCGCCTCTTTATGGCAACTGCGCAATTTTGGAGAGTCCTTCTAGTGGGGATTACCCCCATTCTGCAAGACACATCTACGAAATTCCTGAATGGTGCCACGAAGCAAACCCACTTGCAGCTCGACAGAAGCACCATGTGTTTCCAGTCCTGCTTTGCCCCGACTTGCATGTGCGTAGCGAAAGTGGCTTCCCGGTGTTGCCGGGACGAAACCCGATCGTGTGCGTCCTCAAGCAGAATCTGCAGGAGATCTCCCACTTTGTAAAAGCACGTATACACCTAGGTAGACTCGCAAATCCCCTTGGCAGGGCGTTCCCGGATTTTTCAAAATCTCGGCGCAGTGTCGTGCAACGTCGAACAATTGAACAGAATCGCCTGACCGGCATAACCCAAACGGGTCTTGCTCCGTAGTCTGTTGCATTTCGGCATCATTTGAATTCGAAAAGCCTCAAAATCGCAGTCAATGCATAACAGCAGCATTACAGGGGTGAGGGATTTGACAGGAGAAAGCACAACGCCGCCACACCACCTATGTGTTTTAGATCATTGGCATTTCCGCCTGGGGTAAAACCCTTCTCAGCTCAAGGTTCTCGAACTACGTTTCCACGATGCAACGACAATGACAATTCGCGACAAGTGATGTCTGGTCGTGGTGGCAAATGCAATTAATCGTCCCGCTGAATCCGACACGGAGATGCCGAATGCGGCTTCTGAATTCTCAAAAACACGGCTCTGATCGAAGTGGAGCGGTATTGGCCGAGACGGCAGTTGTACTGCCAATCTTCTTCATCCTGCTGTTTGGCCTGATTGAGTTTGGTCATGTCTTCATGACCATTCATACGCTCAACTCCGCTGCCCGGCGTGCGGCGCGATTGGGAATTAGAGAAGCATCCAGCACGGCTGATGTCCGCGCGCTTGCTGAGAACATTGCGAGTTCAGCCATGTCTGTCGATAACGTCTCGATCCTTGTTAAGGATGGAAGCATCTTTGATACAGCCGACGTGAACGCCGCTTCGATTGACTACGACGCCCTGCCGGATATCGAACTTGCCGACGCCGAACGGCGACAAATGTTTGCTGTGAGAGTATCCGTGGACTATGCGGACATTGCGATTCTGGGGCCGATGTGGCTCGGGCACCTTCAGGTTTATGGTCAGGCAGTGATGCGTCATGAATAGCAAAAGCAAAGACATCGGAATGAGACCCGATCGACTTATGAAACGGCATCCGAAACAGTCTCGTCGGGGTGCTGCAATGATGGAATGTGCCATCACGCTGCCGATGCTGCTGATTCTTGTGCTGGGAATCCTGGAGATCGGAACCGCTCTGAGAGCGTCAACTATCCTGCAGTCAACGTGTCGAGAATCGGCGACGTTGGTCTCCGTAGACTGGCGCTACATCGTTGCGGCAGGGCAGACGCCCAACGAGAAACTGGAGCAGGATCTGAGAAATCTTGTAACGGCCTCCGGGTTACCCGGAGACGAACTGATTGTCAACCTGGTGCATGCTGACGGAGACCGTATCAATGATGTCTTTGATCTTTCAGATCGGAGAAACGATCTTCAGTTGATCAGGATTGAAATCCGGCTGCCGTACGCAAGCGTGAGTTTGTTCCCGGCGCGCTATCTGAATGGCAAAGCGCTGAAAGCATTCGTTGTCATGAGAGCGGCCATCAATGGCGGTACTGTCTCGAATTGATGAACGGGAGTGGCCTGAAATGCCGCAGGCAACAGGCTGAAGAACAGAAGAAATCGAGTGTTGGTTAGAGTCGGAGTGAATCTGTAAGCAAGGGAGAAACAAATGCGGAAAACTAACGAACAATCCGGATCAAGACGGGTTTGCCACCGTTGTCGAAAAGGTGTGTTTCTTGTTTTGGCTGCCATATGCCTCATCGCAGCCATGACATTTGTTGGAATGTCCGTGGATCTGGGCATGATCACGGTTACTAAGACGCGGATGCAGGGGGCTGCCGACGCTGCGGCACTGGCGGGCGCCCAGGAAATCATCGCGGCAGTTCGTGTTGCCTCCTGGAATTCTGACACCGGACTTGATCTGGATGCCGTGAACACAGCCGCAGCCGCTGACGCGAGGGCGATGGCCAGGTATGTGGCTGAAATCAACGGTTTTTACCTTGATACGGAGGCTGACGTCGAGTTTGGAAGACGGG
>JBBJME010000440.1:0-3815 GCA_037719765.1 Planctomycetaceae bacterium | reverse complement strand
CGGCAATTGAGTCCCGACCCCATTTCCCACCCTCAGCGTGGGCACGATGCCGCGACCAAAGTGATAATGCCACACGCGATTCACGAAGACGCGCGCGGTCAGCGGGTTTTGCGGACTGACGATCACGTTGGCCAGATCGAGCCGCGAGAATGGTTTCCCGTCAGCCTTGTGATCGGGCGAGCACAGGATGCGCAGAAATCCTGGCGGCGCTGGTTCTCCGAGGTTTTCAGGATTTCCACGGACGAAAACCTGCATGGCCTGACCACCGCCGTGAATGCTGGGCATCATTGGTCCCGAGGGCGCCGGGTTCGTTCTCAATGCATCCAGCTGCGTCTGAAAGTAAGCGAGGTGCTGTTTTTCGGGCTCGGCCAGCAAACCGGCGACGTCGTTCTCGGCCACAAAGAACGGGGCATTCGCGTCCTTCCACAGACCGGTGAGCAAACGATCGTGTTCAGGCGGAACAGGGGCCGGTTGCTGCGCTGGGTCTGTGGCTGGCTGCTCGCTCGCCTTAAGGGCATCCAGCGCGGCGATGACCATAGATTTTAACGCTTCGGCCTGCTGCTCCATCGCGTCGGAGGTCTCTACGGTGGCGGAATCATTGGCCTGCTTCACCGCATCGCGAAGGCCCTTGAAGATCGGCTCATCGCTGGATTCTCCAAGGATCTTCACCCAGCGATTCAGGAAGTAGAGTTCAAGACTTTCCTGTTTTGCAAACGCGGTCTCATCGAGCGGCAGTTTATGGCTCCGCAGCACGAACATTTTGCAGGAGGCGATCGCATAGGCATCGGCTTTCTCCATGGCCAGACGGCCAAGTTGTCGCGCCTGAACTTCCTTGCATTTCTTCAAACCCGTCGACTGTTGCTCGACCTGCTCCGCCCATTTCTTGTGAGCCTCGATGACGTCCGGAGCCGCCAACATGCGGGTTGGCCACTCCGCGCCGTTGTAGGCGGCTGCCAGCGAGTAGTAGTCACGCGTCGGAATCGGATCGAACTTGTGATCGTGACATCGGGCACACGAGACCGTCAAACCCATAATTCCACGCGAAAGAGTATCGACCCTGTCCTCCAACTCGTCTGCCTTTGCTTTGGCTTCTCCGGCCGCTCCTTTGCGGAATTGCGGACCAAGCGACTGAAAGCCGAGTCCTGCCAGTCGTATCACATAATCGGCCGCCGGGCCGGGCATTTCATCGCCGGCGATCTGCAACCGCACGAATTCGTCGTAAGGCAGATCTTCATTGAGGGCCTTCACAACCCAGTCGCGATACAGGTAAGCAGCCGGAGTCAGAGTCAGGAACGAGTTACCCTGATCGTCTGCATAGCGCGCCACATTCAGCCAATAACGTCCCCAGCGTTCGCCATAGTGGGGTGAGTTCAGCAGCCGATTGATCACCTTCTCCCAGGCCCCGGGGTCCGTGTCCTGTTCGAACGCGGTGATCTCTTCCGGTGTTGGCGGCAGGCCGATCAGGTCAAACGTCGCCCGACGGATCAATTCCCGCCGGGTTGCGGTGCGAACCGGATGCAGCGACCGTTGCTCCAGTGCGGCCAGCACAAAATGATCGAGAGGTTGTCTGGGCCAGTTGTTGTCGGTAACGCCTCCGCCTGTGATGTCAGGGATCGCATGGCCCGGAACCACCGGCATTCCAAACATTCTGGACTCCGTCGGGGCGCATCAGCTGCCAACCAGTTCGCGAATCGGGCGGCAGTCTTCCGGAAGAATTCTGACAGGGCGTTCGCTGGTATCCCAGACGTATTCGGTGCTGTCGATCCCGGGAAACCGTGGTGGCGATCGGATTGAATTCACCGCGAATCTCAGCGGGCGCTCCAGGCTTCAGGTCGAAGGTGTCCTGATGCGGCATTCCGCCGGAAAGATACACCATGATCACGGACTTGTGTCTGCTGGACGGAGAACCTGCGGGATTCAGGGATTCTGCCGCATGCAGGTCAGCCAACGTCAGCCCGCCAACCCCAAGTCCGCCGACTTGCATAAATGATCGGCGCGTCAATCCATCGCAATAGCGGTGCGGGCGACCAAAGAAATTCCACATTGGTGGGTTTCCGAACAACTGGCTGGAGGGCAGAACAAGGAGAGTAATTCGGGGCTCGGAAGCATATCCCCAATGCCATCCATAAAAGTCGAGCAAATTTCGTGCTGAGAAATGGCTGATGCCGCAGCTGGTTTCTCATTTCAAACCCGAATCGTCGCCTGAGCCATATTCACTGTGAGCTCCAATTTTGCGAGGAAGGACAAAATGAAAATTGTCCTTACTCGTTACTCAAGGTTTGTGTGTATCGATGTCGCCTTCGTTTCACCAGCCGGGAATCATCCGTAACAGACCCTTACCGCAAATCCATCAAACACTGGTCGCCTCAAAAATCCAACAGCTCCGGGACGCGAATCCTGCGCGACTCGTGGCAATGAATAAAAACAGAAAGCAATTCAAAAATTGTTTTGAATCAGTTGTTGACCAATCTTAAGACCGTCGCTTATTAGTTATTTGGCCTTATCCGCTGATGCCCGCACCCTGAAGCCCTCGCTTGAGATCACCAAAAACTTCGACTCCGTGATCGCCAAACATGTTGCCGCAATCGAAATTAAAAGTGAATGAGCCGGTTTGACAGACGGAGACAGAGCCGAGCTGCAGGCGACTCGCAAATTCGTCTGCGGACATCTCGCGTCCATCTCGCCAACTGTCATTCTTTAATGAAAGGAGATCAGCGACCGCGTAGTCGCGTACCCGTTTGTTCCAGTCTGCCATCGTTGACCAAAGAGTTTTCGCGGCATTGATTGCCGCGTCCATGTCGACCGGTTCATCTGGCAACAGTTTAAGTTCGATGTCGTCGTTACAACAGGTTGATCGTGCTGTGTACAAGAATAGTCGTCGATCGCATGTGAACGTGCCGAAAAGCGGGTCTTCAATTGTGTGTGGATTCAATAGCCCGTCGAGGTGCTGTTGCAGATGGGGATCGTTTGCGTTTGCTTCGATCCGTTCTTCGAGCAGTGCCTTCGGTGTCGACAATTCATCAGTGTGGCCCAGCTTGGCGCGGATTTGGACGATGGCGTTCGCTCGCATGGAATCTATGAGTCGTTCGAGTTGCTCGGGGCGAACATGGCATTCGATCGAAAGCGACTGAATTGTCTCCAGCGGGCCGGATTCAAAGTGCCACGCATCAAACGATCCTCGCAAGGTTATGGGATCATCCTCCGTCGGCTGCATACCGTAAACGCCGTTCTCGCTCACGATGCCGGTGATCACCACTGCGGGGCAGGCTTGAAGTTTGGCGAAGGTCTCACGCTGCTTTTCGCGAAATGCATCGAAGATGTCGGCCATAACGTTTGTCACATAGCGAATTGCGGTCTATGCGGCTGGCGATTGGCCGGTATAGATCGTGGGTTGCACATTTTCGCTAATAGCATAACCAGAAGTTCGGCTTTGTGCAGCTTGTCGGGCAGCGGCCGTTCACCCGAGCCAGGCTGTCCCGGCAAGCTGGATTCACAACGCCGGAAAAACGACACTTTCGAATTGAGGTAAGCCAACGGAGCGTCACTGATCATTTCCGCTGCCGCCCAGACGACTTCACGAAGACTTCCGGACGCTCCATGGACTTCGATCACGACGGATCAATTCATGAAAAACAACTCAACCGTTCTGTAATTTCAGCCCGCCCGATTGATCGACATTGATTGGGCTGAAGCCCACGGCTACATGCTGCCGCCACTGCCGTGGCTGAATCGCAGTCAAATATCCTGCCCGGTGGCTCTCATCTATACTTCACGCGGCGAGGAATGATGCCGGGTTAAAACGCTGGAAATTGTGG
>JBBJME010000439.1:0-3822 GCA_037719765.1 Planctomycetaceae bacterium | reverse complement strand
TGTAATTGCGGGAACCTGAGTTTCCACAAAATCCTGCGCCAGCGACCAGGCCCCATCATATCCATCCGCAGCAAGACCACGCACCCAGACGCGGTAGCGTCCTCCGTTCGGCAGTGACGTCGGCGTGACGCTTAACCCGGAGATATTGGTGTTGCGGAAGATTTGTGCTGTCGGAACATCCAGTCGATCAATCCAGACGTCATACTTCACTGCACCAGGCAATGCTTGCCAGGACACTTCAGTCAGGCCATTCGATGCATTCGTTCTGGTCACTACCTGAACAATCGGAGCCTTCACCTGAAAATATCGGGGAAGACTCCACAATGACGCAAGTCCGCCGCCGGATGAGAATGCGCGCACCCAAACCACAAATTTTCCAATGCCAAGGTCAATTTGAGGTGTCAGCGAGGTACCTGTCGCGACCGAGTCGACTATGTTGATTTGACCATTCGATAGATTGTCGATCCGTACTTCGTAGCGGTCAGCTCCAAGCACTGAATTCCATGTGACCACTGGACGCATCGTCGAATTGATTGAAGTGGGACCGGTCAGCACAGGAGTGCTGGGTTGTTCGCCGGTTCGCATTATGAACGGTTCGCGACCGACGATAGAATTCTGTGACGCAAACACCAGAGAAGAGCCCTGAGAAACGAAGCTCCCGGCTTGATTGACAACTTCATTGCTGAGTGGCTTCGTCCCGTCCGTTGAGCCGTCGGAAGACCAGAGGACAACGTCCGTGAGGCCGCTGTACGAGTTGGGAACACCAGTGTTCCGTTGTGATTAAACAGCACTGCCGGAGCACCGGATCCGCTGCCAGGGACAATGTCCTTCACCAGGACAGTACCCACATCCGTCCCATCGGATTTCCAGAGTTCTTCACCGTTTGCCGCTGTCGTGGCAGTAAAGAACAGTGTGCTGCCAACGGGCGTTAATAAGTGCGGAGACGAACTGCTCGAGCCCGGATTGATGTCCTTGACCTGGACAGTGCCTGCATTCGTTCCGTTGCTCTTCCAAAGTTCTACGCCGCCAGCCGACGAGAAGTATGTGAAGTACAGTGTGCTGCCGATGGATGTGAAGTTTTGGGCACTCGGTCCCAGTTGAGCGACTGCTTCGGGCGTTCCATTCGCCGACGTGAGTTTCCACAATCGATACGGACCGGACGAACTATCCTTTCCAAGGAAAAAGAGTGTGTCGCCTGCGACGGTCAATTCCTGAACATCAAGTGGAACGGTCGCAACCTCGCTGAACTCATCTGTGCCTGGCGTAAGCTTGTGCAATGTCTGGCCGCCGGATGTCGACTGTCCAGAGTAGAACAGCGCGCCATCGAACTGGGCGAATGAGTAGATTGTAGATTCGGAGCTTCCGCGGCCAAGGTTGATAGTGCCGGCAACAGTCCCATTCGATTTCCAGAATGCTCCACTGGACGTCATGAGCCCCTGTTGATAGAAGTAGGTCGTGCCGTTAAAAGTGCCTTGCGCATCACCAGGATTGCCATTTGTGGTCAGTTGCTGCGTCCCTATCGCCGTGCCGTCTGTCACAAAAAGTGTGCGGAATCCTGTTCCTGCATTTGCCACGAAGTAGAGTTTGTCCTCCGTCGCATACAGGTTGGTAGGAGACGACGACCCACTATTGGGGAACACGTCGATGAACAGTTCCGTGCTAATGCCATCGGTTCGCCAGAGTTCGCTCCCGTGGGTTAAGTCATATGCACCGAAATACGTCCAGCCGTTGAAGTGGACCATCCGATTAGTTGCCTCAGTAAACTGAGTTGACCCCAGACTGCTTGGTGTCCCTGTGGCGATATCCTTGAGAACGCTGACATCCGCAGCCAGCAACTCTCGCCGCTCCAGGCATTCAAGCACAGAATGTTGAGAAATTCTGGAATTTCTGCGACGGGATTTGTGAGGAACAGAGATCAAAGTTGCAAGCATTTGACGAATTGCCATAGGAAGACTCACTCAAGCGAAGAAACCACGTGCGGAAATGCCCGCGAATCAATTTACGCGACAATCTGAAACGTCAAGTCGTCGCCAGTTGGGAAGGGAATCATATGTGGAAAACGGGCCGTCATGATGTTGTCGGCAACGGTGGAGTTTAACTGGCCAAACGCTGTGTTGCGGGCAGTATTCATGGCGCTCATTGCCGTTCATCCAGTCTCTGTTGTCGGTCATTCAGTCAGCACGGGCTCAGAAACCAGCAATCCGGATGCCGATTTTGCAGATTCTCAATCAAAGTGCTCCGGCAGGCAGAATTGACCACAATTTTGACATCGAGAAACTCCTTCCAACGGACAATTACCAGCGCGATTCTGAGTCAGGATCGCGAGGGAAAGTGATTCTATGCAGCAATTCGACCCGGACGATGACAATATATATATTCTCGAAACTTGCCATTCTGTCAGCAATGGCAACCTGGAACGCTGCATCAATGCCGCTGGCGGCTTTGCAACTCCCCCTGGTCGCACATCGACCGTGATCTGATCGTGTGGCTCCCGGATCGAATGACTTTGCCCTAACGGGGCTCAGCATGATAGCCTGGGGCAAGTGAATCCGCGAATGCGGATGAACGCCGCCCCAGGTCCTCCGAACAAACCCGAACATTGCCCTGAAAGGGCAACGCAATTTTGTGCGCAACGCCCGACAATTAATCCCACGCATACCGTTCGTCGATCTCGATTGCGTGTCGCTGACACAAGAGACGCAGTAGGAATACCGCTCGCCCTTTGGAACCTCCATGCGATGAGTCCAACAAATTGTTTGCGGCATTCTTCAATTAGTTTGCGCCGAATGTTGATCTCGCAGGACCGAACCACCATAAAGCACCCTGCCGCGACGGACTCGGGCTTGTCAATTACCCGCATCTGCGGAGCCGGCAGGAGAACAAACGTTGAGCGACAATTGGGATTTTCGAGAGGTGATTACCGTCCAGGGCATTATCCGGCCGGACGAGATGGGAGTGACGTATCCGCACGAGCACCTGTTTCTCGATGCGATGGATCACTACAGCAGTTATGGCTATCAGCTGGTCATTGATGACGAAGACGTCATGGCTCAGGAGATCCTGGAATTCACGACTCGCGGTGGACGGACGATCTGCGATGTCACGCTGGATGAGATCGGTCGTGATCCGGAGCGGCTGGTTCGGTTTTCGCGCCGGACAGGAATCAACGTCGTCATGGGCTGTGGCTGGTACCGCGATTTTGGATATCCGGCGATCGTCGCTGAAAAAACCAGTCGAGAACTGGCTGAAATTCTGGTGAAAGAGATTGAGATCGGCGTCGGTGATACCGGTATTCGAGCCGGGTTCATCGGTGAAATTGGCACGGGGCGGCACTACATCAAGCCGGCGGAAGAACGCGTCTTTCGCGCAGCAGCCCTGGCGCAGGCTCGAACGGATGTTGTGATCTCGACCCACACGACTCGCTGGGGAACGCTGGCGATGGAGCAGATCGCCATGCTGGACGAGTTTGGAGCCAATCTGTCGAGGGTGATCATCGGTCATCTTGGCGATCGCATCGGTGTGAAGCATCTGCTGCCGATCGCCGAGAAGGGAGTCTACCTGGAAGTCGATAACATCGGCTATCTTGACTATCAGCCGGAGTATGTCCGCGCCGACAATGTTGCTGCCCTGGTCAAAGAAGGATTCGTCGACCGCATCCTCCTGTCGGAAGACATCTGCATGCTGAGCCACCTCAAATACACCGGTGGCAAGGGCTACGGGTATCTGCTGGAGATCTTTGTGCCGCTGCTGCGGGAACGCGGCGTGACGGATGAACAGATTCACCGGATGATGGTGGTCAATCCGGCGAATGCCTTTTCGCGG